>JBMOJG010000053.1:0-9510 GCA_049316925.1 Alsobacter sp.
TGGGGAAAGACCTGCCGTCCCTCGGGAACATGCGACAGCCCCAGCGTCACGATACGATCGGGATCCAAGCCTTGGATGGCGCGGCCATCGAAGTGCACCTCACCGGTCGAGGCCACCAGCGTTCCCGAGATCGTCCGCATCAAGGTGGTCTTGCCGGCGCCATTGGCCCCCAGGATCGCGACAACCTTCCCCCGATCGACGGAGAAGCTGACGCCCTGGACCGCTCGAACGGGCCCGTAGGCGGTCTCGACGCCCGTCACGGAGAGCAAGGATGTCATGCTCACTCTCCGATGTACGCGCGAACGACTTCGGGATGGCGCTGCACGTCGGTTGGGCTTCCCTCCGCGATGATCCGCCCGTGATTGAGCGCCAGCACCCTGTCGGAGATGGCGGAGACGAGGCGCATATTGTGTTCCACCATCAGGATGGTGACCGACAGCCGGTCGCGGATTTCGCGAAGCCACCAGGCCAGGTCGACCGACTCGTTGGTTGTCAGGCCCGATGAAGGCTCATCGAGCAGGAGCAGCTTGGGCCTGCTCATGAGAGCGCGCGCCAGCTCGACATTCTTGCGGACGCCGTATGGCAGGCCGTGGATGAGGCTATCGCGGTAGCGCTGCAGGCCGAGGAAGCCGACGATCCGCTCGGCCTCCTCGCGGAAGGCGATCTCCTGCCGCCTGGCACGGGGCGTGAACAGCACAGCATCGAGAAGATTCGTGGCGACATGGACATGTCGTCCGACGAGCAGGTTGTCGATGACCGTCGCGTGCTCGAACAACTCGATGTTCTGAAACGTTCGCGCCACACCCAGACCCGCCAACCGATGCGGGGGCAGACGGGTAATGTCGTCGCCCGAAAGCGTAATACGCCCGGAGGTGGCCGTATAGAGCCGACTGACGATGTTGAAAATCGTCGTCTTGCCGGCGCCGTTGGGGCCAATGATGGTGAAGATCTGCCCGGGTTCGACCGCGAAGGACACGCCGTCCACCGCCACGAGCCCGCCGAAGCGGATCGAAATCTGGTCGGCCGCCAGCAGGGCCATCACCAGCGCTCCGATCGCAGGAAGGACCGCTGCTTCTGGAAGGTCGCGGCCCCGTAAAAGGGGAATTCGGCCAAGTACTGCTTCACTCGCAGCCAGCGTCCATAGAGGCCGCCCGGCTCCAGCATGATGAACAGGATCAGGATTCCCCCGAAGACCGCGGCCTGCAGGCCAGTCTGGCCTGCGATGACGGCGGGTAGCAGCGGCTTTGCGGCGGAGATCAGCTGAGGCAGGAGAATGACGAAGGCGGCACCGAAGATGACGCCATGCAGCGATCCGAGGCCACCGACCACGACGAGCGTCAGCATTTCGATCGAAACGTTGATGTCGAACTGCTCAGGCATAATGAAGGTGAGCTTGTGTCCGAACAGGGCACCCGCAATCCCCGTCAGACCGGCGCCTATGGCAAAGGACAGGGTCTGGTATCGGGCTACGGGGATTCCCATGCTCTGGGCGGCGATGCGGCTGTCGCGAATGGCGATGAAGGCGCGCCCCACGGGAGACCGAAGCAGATTGGCCGCGCCCATCATGCAAAGGACGAGGATTGCGAGGCACAGCAGATTGAACTTGCGCTCGCTGTCGATCTTGAGTCCGGCGATCACGATGTCAGGCATCATGAAGCCCATGTTGCCGCGCGTCAGTCCACTGAAGCGTGTCAGCGCCTCATTCACGATGAAGGCGAAGGCGAGCGTCGCGATCGCCAGAAAAAGCCCCGTCATGCGCAGGGCAGGCACCGCGATCGCGACCCCTGCCGCGGCGGCCACCGCCCCGGCAGCCGGCAGTGCCACGATGAAGGGGACGCCCCGGTCCTGCAGGATGCCGGCCGCATAGGCACCAAGCGCGAGGAAGGCAGCCTGGCCGAACGAGACGAGGCCCGTGTAGCCGATCAGGATCATGAGCCCGAGGCCGGCTATGGCGTAGATCCAGACGAAGGTCAGCTGGCTGACGTAGTACTCCCCGAGCACGAACGGCAATGCCGCCGCACCAGCAATCAGGGCAACAATCCGCGCAATACTGCCGGGGCCGTGGAACCACGCGAAATCCTGGGCGTATGAGGTGCGCAGCGCCATCGGTCACACTTTCTTCGCAGCTGTCTGGCCGAAGAGGCCCTGGGGGCGGAATGCCAGGACCGCGAGCAGCAGGACGTAAGCCGTCACGTCCTTCACGCCCTCGGGCAGGTAGAAGCCGGCCAGTGACTCGCACACACCAAGGATCAGTCCGCCGACGACAGCGCCCGGCATCGAGCCGAACCCTCCCAGCACGGCCGCCGGGAATGCCTTGATCCCGATGAAGCCGAGATGGCTATGGATGAACGTGATGGGCGCTAGCAGCACGCCGGCGATAGCTGCGACGGCGGCGCTCATGGCCCAGATCAAGGTCGAGACGCGCTTGATCGGTATACCCATGTAGCCTGCAGCCATCTGGTTCTGCGACGCTGCCTGCATGGCGACGCCGATGCGCGTGCGCGTGAAGAACGCATAGAGCAGGCCGACGAGCAGGCACGTGACCAGGATGATGGCGACATGGTCCTGCGCAAGGATCAGCGGACCGATGGTGACGGTCCGGTTTGAGAACGGCGTCGCGAAGGTGTGGCTCTCCGTGCCCCAGCCCGGGACCATCGTCACCACGGCGCGCAAGACGATGCCGAGGCCGAGGGTCACCATGACGATGGAGAACGCCGGCTGGCCCGTCATCGGCCTGATCAACGCGCGCTCGAGCAGTGCTCCGACGAGAGCCGTCATGCCGACGGCGAGCAGCGCGCCCGTGAAGTAGTTCATGCCCCACAGGCCGATGAACGTGTAGCCGAAATAGGCCCCCAGCATCAGCAACTCGCCCTGCGCGAAGTTGATGATTTCTGTCGCCTTGTAGATCAGGACGAAACCGAGCGCGACGAGGGCGTAGATGCACCCGATGGCGCAGCCGCTCAGGACTTGCTGCAAGAAATCCAAGCGGCTCTCCCTCCCTGCACCCGGCCGCTTCGTGTCGGCCATTCTTGTCGTGCTCGCGGCACTTGGACCGTCGGCAACCCAGTGAAGCGGCGCCCCGCTCCCCCTTGTGTAGTCTCGTGTGCAGCCGTAAGCTGTCAAGAGAAACAAACAAGGGTTTGGTATTGTATCGCGGAAAACGCGAACGGTCGGCCCGGAGGATAACGCCGTATTCATGAGGACCGCCGCGGGCGGCCTTTACGGAAATGGAGGGCTTCAATGCACAGTCGCAGGACGATCATGATCGCCGCGGTCGCGGCGGGACTTTCGACGCTCGGAGCGCAGAGCTCGTGGGCCCAGGGCGTCACCGACAAGGAGATCGTCATCGGCACGCACCAGGACCTGTCGGGTCCTGTCGTGAGCTGGGGACAGCCCGTCTCCAACGGCATGAAGATGGCCGTCGACGAGATCAATGCCGCCGGGGGAATCAACGGCCGGCAGGTCAAGCTGCTCCTCGAGGATGACGGCTACGACCCGAAGAAGACCTTGCTGGTCACGCAGAAGCTGATCACCCAGGATCAGATCCTGGCTCTGGTCGGCCCAATGGGCGCGGCAACGTCCGGCCCTGTGATGCCCTGGGTGCTCAAGCAGGGCGTGCCGCACCTGTTCCCGGTGGCGTCCTCGGAAATCTTCTACGAGCCCTTCGAGAAGCTGAAGTTCTCGATTTTCACGCCCTGGTCCGCCCAGACCTACAACGCCACCAAATGGTTCCATAAGAACAAGGGCCTGAAGAAGGTCGGAGCGCTCGTGCAGGACGATGAGTTCGGTGCCAGCGTCCAGCGCGGCGTCGAACAGGCCGCCAAGGAACTGAACATCCCCGCCGTGGTAGTCACCTACAAGCGCGGCTCGACCGACTTCTCCAGCCAGATCGCCCGCCTCAAGAGCGAAGATGTCGGCATGATCGCGTTGGGCACCCCGATCCGCGAAAGCGTGGCGGCCGTGAACGAGGCGCAGAAGGCAGGCTGGAAAGTCGACATGCTCGTCACCACGTCCGGGTTCGCTCCCGAGGTGATCAAGCTTGGCGGCGACAATGTCGAGGGATTGTGGGGCTCTGCGCAGACGCCGATTCCCTACGTGGAGAACGCCGGTCCCGAGCTCAAGAAGTGGATGGAGGCCTACAAGGCCAGGTTCAATTCCGACCCCAATCCGCAGGCTGTCATCGGCTACCAGATCATCTCGCTCTTCGCCGAAGGTGCCAAGCACGCCGGCAAGGACCTGAACCGCGAGACGCTGGTACAGGGCCTCGAGAAGGTGAAGGACTGGAAGGACATCTTCGGAACCGCACCCATGTCGTTCGGGCCTGATCGGCGGCTCGCCACCAACACGCCGATCCTGTTCCAGGTCCAGAAGGGCAAATGGGTCAAGGTCGCTGACTTCTGAGTCGGCAATCGCATCGGGCTCGGTGGATCGCCGGGCCCGATGCTCTGGGAAGCTTGATTGGCAGGGAGAGGCGTCATGCAACTGACTCAGGCCCAGATGGAGGAGTACCGGACAAAGGGCTACGTCCTCGTGCCCGGTCTCCTGAGCGGTGACGAGGTCGACGTCCTCGAGGACGCGATGCGTGATCTCGCCTCCCATGACGGGCCTGAGGTTGCGCGCGAAAAGAATGGTAAACCCCACGTCATCTATGGACCGCACCTGCTTGACGAGCGCATTGGCGCGCTGGCCCGCCACCCTGGCCTCGTTGGGCCGTCCAACGAACTCCTCGGCAAGGACGTGTTCGTCCACCAGTCACGGGTCAACGCCAAGCAGTATCTCGGCGCCATCGTCGACTGGCATCAGGACTGGGGCACCTACCATCGCGTCGATGGCGTTCCGCGGGACGAAGGTCTGATGATCTCGATCTTCATGGACGACATCGATACCTGCAACGCACCCTTGATGTGCCTGCCGGGTTCGCATGTGCACGGCCTCGTCAGCGAAGCCAGCATCAACAGGAATGCCGAGGATACCGATCGTGCCGCCAAGTGGCGTTACGACATCAGCTACGACACGATGCAGCGTCTTGTGGACCAGCATGGCATGGAGCCGATCGTCGGTCCCAAGGGGTCCGTCCTGTTTTTGCAGATGGCCGTGGTTCATGGCTCGACCGTGAACATCACGCCAAGGCGGCGGACGATCCTCTATATCAACGTCTGCACCACGGATAACCGTGGCGAGACCTTCCAGCGGCCCGAGTACCTCGCCGCCCGCGACTTCTCTCCGCTACAGCCCCTCCCGCCGGACTGTCTGACCCGTTACCGCAGGAAGGCGGCGTAATGCGCGATAACCCGGTAAAGGCCCGCCTCGCAGCGGGAGGCAAGGCCTTCGGCACGATGATCTTCGAGTTCTCGTCGCCTGGACTGCCGGCTCTGCTGGCAGCTGCCGGTGCCGAGTTTGCACTGTATGACATGGAGCACTCCGGCTTCGGCATGGAGGAGATGAAGCGGCAGTTTGCCTATGGCCGCGGCATCGGGCTGGTGCCCATCGTCCGGCCGCCGGAGAAAAGCTACAGCGCCGTTTCGCGCCTGCTCGACATCGGCGCGATGGGGCTCATGTTCCAGATGGTCGAAAGCCCCGAGGAAGCAGAACGGATCGTCAGCTGGACGCGCTATCCCCCCGAGGGCGTCCGCGGCGCGATGTTCGGCGGTGCCCATGACGACTACGCTCCGGGCGACCTCGGCGCCAAGATGGCCAAGGCACACGAGCGCACCTTCGTGATGTGCATGATCGAGACGAAGCGCGGGCTCGAGGCCGTCGACGAGATCGCGGCCGTTCCCGGGGTCGATGCGCTACACCTTGGACAGTTTGACCTTTCACTGTCGCTCGGGATGCCCGGCCAGTTCGCCCGGCCCGAAATCCAGAACGGCATCGATGCGATCGTCGCCAGTTGTCGCCGGCACGGCAAGACGCCGGCCTGCATGGCGCCGTCCATTGCCGAGGCACACGACTGGATGGCCCGCGGCTTCCGCATGGTATCCTACAGCTACGACATGGGCCTGATGGTCGACCGGCTGCGCGAAGGCCTCACGGCACTCAAGGGTTAGGTCAGTCCGGTGCCCCGGCTCGCCCGGAGGAGGGTCGTTTGACGGACATCATGCTGGCGGCCGGAACCCGGACGCCTCTTGGCGATTTCGGCGGTTCCCTGCGCGAATTGGCGATGACCGATGTCGCCGGCCACGCCGCGCGCGGCTGTCTGGCAAAGGCCAGCCTTGATCCAGCAGCCGTCGACCACATGGTCTTCACGACCACGGTGCCTTCCGACAAGGACAGCCTGTTTGCCGCCCGCGTCGTCGGCATGAAGGCGGGGCTGCCCGAACACGCGGGCGCGCTCGGTGTCGTTCGCGCCTGTGCGTCCGGGTTGCAGGCTCTGCTGTCCGCCGGCCAGCAGGTGCGCGACGGCCACAGCCGGATCGCCCTTGCCGGCGGCGGTGAAAGCTACAGCCGTGCTCCTTACGCGGTGACGACGGCACGCTGGGGCATCAAGCGGGGGCCTCAGGTTCTCGAGGATATGCTCGACTGGGCCTATCGTTGTCCGTTCAGCGGAAACTACATGGGCGAGACAGCCGAAAACCTGGCCGACGACTTCCAGTACAGCCGCGATGCCATGGACGAGTGGGGGGCGATGAGCCAGGCGCGGGCGCGTGCTGCCATCGCGTCCGGGTTCCTCGCGCGCCAGATCGTGCCGATCGATGTGCCGGAGGGTCGTGGGACGCGAAGGTTTGAAACCGACGAGTTCCCGCGCGCCGACGCGACCCGTGAGAAGCTCGCGCGAATCAGGCCTGCGTTTCGCCAAGATGGGCGCGTGACCGCCGGCAACTCCAGTGGCGTCACGGATGGCGCCGGCTTTATGCTGGTGGGAGCACGGGATGCACTCGACGCCTCGGGAGTGGAGGCCGAGGCCAGGATCGTCGACTGGGCTGTCGTCGGCGTCCCGCCCCGCATCATGGGCCACGGCCCGGTGCCCGCCATCCAGGCCTTGCTGGAACGAACAGCGCTGACCATTGGTGACATCGACTATGTCGAGATCAACGAGGCCTTCGCGGTCGTGAACCTCCATGCCGAACGGCAGCTCGGCATTCCCCGGGACATTCACAACCTGTATGGCGGCGGCATTTCGCTCGGGCATCCGCCCGGGGTGACCGGCGTGCGGATGGCGATGACGGCCATGCACCATCTGGCCGATGCCGGCGGTCGCTACGCTGTTCTCTCGATGTGCCTCGGAGCCGGCCAGGGCATGGCGGTGCTGATCGAGAACATGAAGCGCTGATGTCGTCCATGCATCCTGTCCTGCAACAGGCGCGAACGGAACCAACGGTTTTCGCCGCGTTGAGCCGGGTGGCGGAAGCGTTCGGTGACTTGCCCTGGTTCTGCATTCCCGCGCGAGCCGGACGCGACTACGACCCCGGTGGTCGCGAGGTCACCTATAGGGATGCGGTCGTCGCGGCAACGCGGCTGCGCGATGCATACGCTGAGGCAGGTTACGGGCTTGGCCACCGGGTGGCCCTGCGGCTCGACAATCGACCCGAGCACTTCCTGCATCTCATCGCGCTCAATGCTCTGGGCGCCAGCGTCGTCCCACTCAATCCCGACGCCCTGGATCATGAGGCCGGATATATGATGGCGCATGCCGGGGTGGACCTCGTGGTGACCCGGCCTCGGCACGAGCAGGCCGTGCGTGCGGGTCTCGCCGGCTCGGGCCACGTCGCGTCTGTCGTCGTGACGGAGGGCGAAATAGCGTCAATGCCAACTCCGGCCAGGTCCGCCGGATCGGGCACGCCGGATCGGACAACGGAGCTAGCTCTTGTCTACACGTCGGGCACGACGGGCAATCCAAAGGGGTGCATTCTCGACAACGCCTTCGCCTTCACGGTCGGGTGCTGGTACGCGGATCTGGGCGGGCGGTTGACGCTTCGCCCGGCGAGCGAGCGGATTTTCGTGCCGCTGCCTGTCTTCCACGTGAATGCCGGCATCAACACGCCGACAGCGCTGTTGCTCAGTGCGAACTGTCTGGTCATGCCGGACCGGTTCCATCTCTCAACCTGGTGGAGCGACGTGTCGGCGACCCGCGCCACCGGAATTCACTATCTCGGCATCATGCCGCCTGCGCTGATGAAGGCGCCTCCGCATCCGCAGGAGCGCAGCCACTCCGTGCTGTTCGGGCTCGGGGCGGGCCTCGACCCTGATCTACACGTCCGGTTCGAGGAACGCTTTGGAATTCCGATGGTCGAGGTCTGGGGCATGACCGAAACCGGCCGATTCTTTGCCGACGCCTATGAACCCCGACAGATCACGACACGCGCATTCGGACGGCCGACCCACGATTTCAACGCCATGGTCGTCGACGAGAATGACCGCGAGGTTGCCCGCGGATCGCCCGGCGAACTGGTCGTCCGATCGCCTGGCGAGGATCGGAGGGCCGGATTCTTCCGCGGCTACTTCAAGGAACCCGGCGCCACCGAGGACGCGTGGCGAAACGGTTGGTTCCATACGGGTGACGTCGCTGTTCAGCAGGACGATGGCATGCTCGTCTTCGTCGAGCGCCGCAAGAACATCATCCGTCGCTCCGGCGAGAACATCTCGGCCGCCGAGGTCGAAAACGCGTTGATCGGTCACCCGGCCGTGGCACGCGTCGCGGTGCTGTCCGTCGAGGACGAGATGCGCGACGAGGAGGTTCTCTGTTGCGTTGTCCTGGCGGAGGGAGTGGCGTCGGCCCGCGAGACGGCCGAGCAGATCGTCGGGGCCTGCCAGGGCCGGATTGCGACTTACAAATGGCCGGGCTGGGTCGTGTTCTTGGGCAGCCTGCCGATGACGTCGACACAGAAGATCCAGAAGGGCCTGATCTTTCCGGAGGGACAGGATCCACGCAGGCATCCTGCAGCTTTCGATGTGCGGGCGATGAAGACGCGGCGGCCGACGTGAGGCTGGGGTCAGGGGCGCGGGGATGCTCCGTTCCGGATCACCCGCACGATGTCACGGGCGATCTCGCTGGCCGGACGGGCGTTCGGTCGAAACCAGGTGGTGGTCCAGTTGAGGGCTCCGAACAGGTGCAGCCGCAACATCTTGCGATCGATGTCGGGTGCAAGCTCGAGCGCCTCGACGAGGGCGATGAAGCGCTGTTCGTACCCGTCACGCTGGCTGATGAGCCGATCGCGGACCTCTGGGTTGCGACGGGCGAACTCCGGGCTCACCACCGCCGCGAATGTTCCACCAGCGGTCAGGACCTCGATATGGGCGATGGCTGCAGCCTCAAACCGCTCCCAGGGATCGACCGTTCCCACAAGTGCCTCCGTCAGCGCCTGCTCGAACGCAGCCACACCCTCCTCGTGGACCGCGATCAGCAACTCTTCCTTTGACGGAAAATGGTAGTACATCGACCCGGGCAGCATGTTCACGGCACTGGCGATGTCTCGAACTGTCGTCGCTTCATAGCCGCGCTCGCCGAACAGTTGCGCGGCAACCGTCAGGATGTCGCTGCGGCGGCTGTCCCTGCGACCTGGCCTGCGGCCG
>JBMOJG010000054.1:0-9455 GCA_049316925.1 Alsobacter sp.
CCGCGCGGGCCCGCACATGGACTCCGTTCGCCCTGCATGCGAAGGAAGCCTTATGACCGTCCTCGTGAAAATCTGCGGGCTCTCGACCCAGGACACGCTCGACGCTGCGCTTGCGGCGGGCGCCGACATGGTCGGGCTGGTGTTTTTCCCGCGTTCGCCGCGCAACGTTTCGCTTGAGACGGCCGCCGCGCTGGCGTCCCGCGCCGCCGGACGGGCCCTCGTGGTGGCGCTGACCGTCGATGCCGACGATGCCACCCTTGATGCAATCCGCGCGACGGTGCGGCCCGACCTCTGGCAGCTGCATGGGGCGGAGACACCCGAGCGTGTCGCGGCCATCCGGGCGCGCACCGGCCTCCCGGTGATGAAGGTGCTGGGCATCGCCGACGCCGCCGACCTGGCCGCCATCGATCCCTATCTGGAGGTGTCGGACAGGCTGCTGTTCGACGCCAAGCCGCCGAAGGGCAGCGCGCTGCCGGGCGGCAACGGTGTCGCATTCGACTGGTCACTGCTGGCCGGCCTTGACCTGCCCCGCCCGGCCATGCTGTCAGGGGGCCTCGATGCCGCCTCGGTGGCGCGTGCGCTGGCCATCACTGGCCTGCCGGGGGTTGACGTATCGTCGGGTGTCGAGCGTGCCCCGGGCGACAAGGATCCGGCTCGCATTGCCGCCTTCGTGGCGGCCGCGCGCGGTGCGGTTGCGGCGGCCAGCGCCGCAGAATGACAGCGCCGCCAACGGCGGTCGACGAGGACAAAAGCGTGACCACGATCCCGACCCCCAACTCGTTCCGCAGCGGTCCCGACGAGACCGGACATTTCGGCATTTTCGGCGGACGTTTCGTCGCCGAAACGCTGATGCCGCTGATCCTCGAGCTCGAGGCCGCCTATGGCGTCGCCCGCAACGATCCCGCCTTCCAGTACGAGATGGGCGAATACCTCACGCACTATGTCGGCCGTCCCAGCCCGCTCTACTATGCCGAGCGGCTCACCGAGCATCTGGGCGGCGCCAAGATCTATCTCAAGCGCGACGAGCTGAACCACACCGGCGCCCACAAGGTGAACAACGTGCTGGGCCAGATCCTGCTGGCGCGGCGCATGGGCAAGACCCGCATCATCGCCGAGACCGGCGCCGGCCAGCACGGCGTCGCCACGGCGACGTTGTGCGCCCGCTTCGGCCTGCAGTGCATCGTCTACATGGGCGCGGTCGACGTCGAGCGCCAGAAGCCCAACGTCTTCCGGATGAACATGCTCGGCGCCGAGGTCATCCCCGTCCAGTCCGGCTCGAAGACGCTCAAGGACGCGATGAACGAGGCGCTGCGCGACTGGGTCACCAACGTCGCCGACACGTTCTACTGCATCGGCACCGTGGCGGGTCCCCACCCCTACCCGGCGATGGTGCGTGATTTCCAGAGCGTGATCGGCCGCGAGGCGCGAGCCCAGATGTTGGAGCGGGAAGGGCGCCTGCCGGATTCGCTCATCGCCGCCATCGGCGGCGGCTCGAATGCAATCGGCCTGTTTCATCCCTTCCTCGATGACCCCAGCGTCGCCATCTATGGCGTCGAGGCGTCGGGCCACGGCCTGTCGTCGGGCCTGCATGCCGCCTCGCTGAGCGGCGGCCGTCCGGGTGTCCTGCACGGCAACCGCACCTATCTGCTGATGGACGACGACGGCCAGATCCAGGACGCCCACTCGATCTCCGCCGGGCTCGACTATCCGGGCATCGGGCCCGAGCATGCCTGGCTGCATGATGTGAAGCGCGTCACCTATCTGTCGGCCACCGATGATGAAGCCCTGGCCGGCTTCCAGCTGCTGTCCAAGCTCGAGGGCATCATTCCGGCGCTGGAGCCCGCCCACGCCATCGCCAAGGTCTGCGAGCTGGCGCCGACCTTGCCCAGGGACCACCTGATGATCGTCAATTTGTGTGGCCGCGGCGACAAGGACATCTTCACGGTGGCAGAACATCTCGAGGCCCGGCTGTGAGCGACACCCGCATCGACCGCCGTTTCGCCGCCTGCAAGGCCGAGGGACGGGCCGCCCTCGTCACCTTCGTCATGGCCGGCGATCCCGATCCGGCGACCTCGCTCGCGCTGGTGGCGGCCCTGCCGGGAGCCGGCGCCGACCTGATCGAGCTCGGCATGCCGTTCACCGATCCGATGGCCGATGGCCCGTCGATCCAGGCCGCTGGCCTGCGCGCGCTGCGCGCCGGCCAGACCCTGCGCCGCACGCTTGGCCTCGTCGCCGACTTCCGCTCCGGCGATGCCGACACGCCCATCATCCTGATGGGCTACTACAACCCGATCTACATCTATGGCGTCGACAGCTTCCTGGTGGACGCCCGCGCCGCCGGTGTCGATGGCCTGATCATCGTCGATCTTCCGCCCGAGGAGGATGACGAACTGTGCAAGCCGGCGCTGGCTGCTGGCCTGAACTTCATCCGGCTCGCCACGCCGACCACCGACGACCGCCGTCTTCCGACCGTGCTCGCCCACACGTCGGGCTTTGTCTACTACGTGTCCATCACCGGCATCACCGGCGCGGCGATCCCGAACTACGACCGGGTCGGCGAGGCGGTGGACCGCATCAAGCGTCACACGGACCTGCCCGTTGCGGTCGGCTTCGGCGTCAAGACCGCCGAGTCTGCCGAGGCCATCGCCCGCCATGCCGACGGGGTCGTGGTCGGCACGGCGCTGATCGACGCACTGAAGGCCTCGCTCGGGCCGCAGGACAGTGCCACCAACGGCACCGTCGAGGCCGTTTGCAGCCTGGTTCGTGACATTGCCGCCGGCGTCCGTCGCGTCGACCGCTCCCACGCCTGAACCGACCGCCACCGGAGGGGATCATGGACACGAGCCCGATGAACTGGATCTCGAACGTCGTGCGTCCGAAGATCCGCTCCTTCCTGCGCCGCGACACGCCGGAGAATCTCTGGATCAAGTGTCCGGAATCCGGCCAGCTGGTGTTCCACAAGGATGTGGAGGCCAACCAGTTCGTCATCCCCGGATCGGGATTCCACATGCGCATGGCGCCGGTGGCGCGGCTGAAGAGCATGTTCGACGACGGCGCCTATGAGGACATCCCACTGCCGGAAGTGCCCCTCGATCCGCTGAAGTTCCGCGACGAGAAGCGCTATGTCGACCGCCTGAAGGACGCCCGCACCAAGACCGGCAGCCCCGACGCCGTGAAGATCGCCGTCGGCAAGGTCGAGGGCGATGCGCTCACCATCGGCGTGCAGGATTTCGAGTTCATGGGCGGATCGCTCGGCATGGCGGCCGGCGAGGCCGTCATCCGCGGGCTGGAGACGGCGCTGGACCGGCGCACGCCCTTCGTCATGTTCGCGGCCTCGGGCGGCGCGCGCATGCAGGAGGGGATGTTCTCCCTGATGCAGATGCCGCGCACCACCGTGGCGGTGCAGCGCCTGCGCGCCGCGCGCCTGCCCTACATCGTCGTGCTGACCAATCCGACGACCGGCGGCGTCACCGCCTCCTACGCCATGCTGGGCGACATCCACATTGCCGAGCCGGGGGCGCTGATCGGCTTTGCCGGGCCGCGCGTCATCGAGCAGACCATCCGCGAGAAGCTTCCCGAGGGCTTCCAGCGCGCCGAATACCTCAAGGCGCACGGCATGGTCGACATGGTCGTCCACCGGCTCGAGCTCAAGGCGACCATCGCCCGGCTCTGCCGCGTGCTGGCGCCTGCGCCGGCCCCGGTCGTCATCATCGATCCGCCGGCCGATGCACCGCAGCCCGAAGCGGCGTGACGGGCCGGAAACCTTAACCGCTCCTCAATCTGCCGCATTTAGCGTCTTGATGCTGCGTCGTGGCGCCGCCGGCTGTGGCCGGTTGCGCCTCACACCGGCGGGGGCAGTGGACGGATCATGGTGAATGGGCGGCGCGATCGGGCCCCGGAGCGGCGCGAGCCGGCCTTCGAGGATCCAGCGGAACGGCGCAAGTCGCTCGACCTGCGCCTGACCCGCGACGACCGCCCCGGCTGGACCGGCGGACCGGATCTGGCGGGCCGGCCGAAAGGCCGTCGCGATCCGACCTTCGAGCCGCCGGTGACCCCCGCGCATGACCCCATCGCCGCAGGGCGGAGGGTGCGTGCCGATGCCAGCCGCGACACCGGGCGCGCGTCGCCGCCCGCCGGCGAGGACGCGGCACCGCCGCGCACCAGCAGCATGGCGCGACAGGACACAGGACGGTCCTCCGGCAGGGGTGGCGGGCGAGACGGCAAGGCGCCGCGCCGGCGCCGCGGCTCGCTGCTCGGCGGCATGATTTACTGGGGACTGGTGCTCGGCGTCTGGGCCGTCATCGGGATTGGCTGCCTGTTCGCCTATCACGCTTCCAAGCTGCCGCCGATTGACAGCCTTGCGGTGCCCAAGAGGCCGCCCAACATCGCCATCCTGGCGTCCGACGGCACGCTGTTGGCCAACCGCGGCGAGACAGGCGGCCGCACCATCACGCTGCGCGAGCTGCCGCCCTATCTGCCATCGGCCTTCGTGGCGATCGAGGATCATCGCTTCTACAGCCATCTGGGCATTGATCCGGTCGGCATCACCCGGGCGGTGGTGCGCAACCTCACCCGCTCGGGCGCGTCCATGCAGGGCGGCTCGACGCTGACCCAGCAGCTCGCCAAGAACCTGTTCCTGACGCAGGAGCGCACCGCCTCCCGCAAGATCCAGGAGGCGATCCTGGCCATGTGGCTGGAGCGCAACTACAGCAAGGACCAGATCCTCGAGCTCTACCTCAACAGGGTGTATTTTGGCTCCGGCGCCTATGGGGTCGAGGCGGCGGCGCAGAAATACTTCTCCAAGAGCGCCCGCGCCGTCACCCTGTCGGAGGCGGCGATTCTCGCCGGCCTCGTTCAGGCCCCCTCGCGTCTTGCCCCCAACCGCAATCCCGATGCCGCCCAGGCCCGCGGCCAGCTCGTCATCGCCGCCATGGCGCGCGAGGGCTTCGTCACCGACGAGATGGCCAAGATCGCGCTGATGAACCCGCCCGAGGCGGCGCGACAGGCCGGTGCTGGCTCCGCCAACTACGCCGCCGACTATGTGATGGACGTGCTCGACGACTTCATCGGCACCATCGACAAGGACATCGTCGTCCGCACCACGCTCGACTCGGGCCTGCAGGCGGCGGCCGAGCGGGCGCTGGTCGACGAGCTTGCGCTCAAGGGCGAGAAGTTCGGCGTCAGCCAGGGCGCCATGGTGGCCATGCAGCCCGACGGGGCGGTGCGCGCCCTGGTCGGCGGCCGCAACTACTCCGAGAGCCAGTTCAACCGCGCCACAACGGCGCGGCGGCAGCCCGGTTCCGCCTTCAAGCCCTTCGTGTTCCTGACGGCGCTCGAGCGCGGACTGACGCCCGACAGTGTCCGGGACGACGCGCCCATCAACATTCGTGGCTGGCAGCCGGAAAACTCCACCCGCGACTATCGCGGACCGGTAACGCTGCGCACCGCGCTCGCAAGCTCGATCAACACCGTGTCGGTGCGGCTGACCGTCGAGGTCGGCCCCAAGGCGGTGGTGAAGACTGCGCAGCGGCTGGGCATCCAGTCCACGCTCGCGCCCAACGCCTCGATCGCGCTTGGAACATCCGAGGTGGCCCCCATCGAGCTGGTTGCCGCCTATGCGAGCTTTGCCAATGGCGGCATCGGCGTGCTGCCCTACGTCATCACCCAGGTGAGGACGAGCGAGGGCGAGTCGATCTATCGCCGCACCGGCGGTGGTCTCGGCCGGGTGATCGAGCCCGGCCCGCTGGCGATGATGAACGCCATGCTGCGCGAGACGCTGCTCACCGGAACGGCCCGCAAGGCCGAACTGCCGGGCTGGGACGCGGCCGGCAAGACCGGCACGTCGCAGGATCACCGCGACGCCTGGTTCGTCGGCTACACCGGCAGCCTCGTCGCCGGCGTCTGGCTTGGCAATGACGACGGCACGCCGACGAAGCGCACCTCCGGCAGCAACCTGCCGGTCGAGATCTGGAGCCGGTTCATGAAGCAGGCCCTTTCCGGTACGCCTGTCGTGGCGCTGCCCGGTGGCGGCTGGCGGGCCGCACCGCCTGCGGCTGAGCTGCCGATGGCGTCGCTGCAGGGCACCGATCCCGGCAATCCGTCGACGCCTCCTCCGCCCGCCCCGACCCGCGCCACCGGTGCAGGGCCGCTGGTCATCACCCCGGTTGGCACAGGCTCGGCGCCGGCCGTCCCGGCGCCGCTGCCGCCGCGTCGTGTCGCCTCCGATCCGGGCGTGCCGCGCCCACCCGGTAGCGTCGGCCCCGGCCCGTCCCGGGCGGCACCACCGCCTCCGCCCGAGCGCAGCATGCTGGAGCGGTTGTTCGGCGGCTGATCCGGCCCATCATGCGCCGGCGGCGCGGATCCGGTGCGTGGTGTGGAACAGCACAAAGGCCGCGATCCCGAGCGTTGCCACGGCGACCGGAAGCGGCAGCGCCCGGCCCTCCAGCACCAGTCCGAGCACGGCGCCGACACCGGCTGCCAGCGACATCTGCACCACGCCGACCAGGGATGATGCCGCTCCCGCCCGCTCAGGGAACGGCTGCATCGCCGCTGCCAGCGCCTGCGGCATGGTGAGCCCGACGCCGACGCCGTAGAGCGCCATCGGCACGATGACGCCGAACGGCCCGAACAGCCCCACGGCGACACAGGCCATCATCAGCACCCCGCCGGCAGCCAGGCAGGCGACGCCGACCTGGATGGTGCCGTCGAGGCCGCGGGTGCCCGCGAGCCGCCGTGCCAGCAGCGTCCCGGTGATGAAGCCGAGCACGCCGAAGCTGAAACTGAAGCCGAACGCCACCTCGCCCAGGCCGTAATAGCCCTGCAGCACGAAAGACGAGCCGGAAATGAACGCGAACAGGCCCGAATAGGCCAGCGCCGACAGCCCCGCATAGGTCCGGAACGAGCGGTGGTGCGACAGGCTGGCGAAACTGCGGAAGATGCCGCGCGGCGACACCGATCCGGAGCCGATGCTGCGTGCCGTCTCGGGGAGCGACGCGATCACGACCGCGCCCAGCGCCGCCGCGCCCGCAATCGTGAACACGAAGCTGGCCCGCCAGCCGAAAGAGGCCTGCAGTACCCCTCCGAGGATCGGAGCGACAGCGGGGACGACCCCCATGATCGTTCCCATCCGTGCCAGCTCGCGGCCGGCGCGCGGCCCCTCGTAGAGGTCCCGGACGATCGCCCGCCCGAGCACGATCGGCCCCGACCCGCCGAAGGCCTGCAGGGCTCGCATGGCGATCAGCCAGTCGATGCTCGGTGCCAGCGCGCAGGCACCGGTCGCCACGATGAAGATCGCCAGCCCGGTGAGCAGCACCGGCCGGCGCCCGAAGCGGTCCGACAAGGGGCCCCAGATCAGCTGCCCGACAGCAAAGCCGACCAGGAACAGCGACAGGGTCAGCTGCGTCCGGGCCGTATCGGCACCCAGCGCCTGGGCAATGGCCGGCAGGGACGGCAGATACATGTCCGTCGACAGCGGCCCGAGCGCGGTGAGGAGCGCCAGGACGACCGTCAGGGCCAGCGTGTCGGGACGCAGCAGCATGAGGAGGCGCTCGGTGGGGAAGTCGCAGGCGGTGTAGACCGGCAGGTCCGGCCTGTCGAGCGCGGGCGGACCAGCATGGGTGCGCCCGGGCTGCCTACCGGTAGCGGTGCAGCGAGGCGCCGTGGCGCTTCAGCCAGGCCTCGGCCTCGTCGGTGCGCGGGCACAGCCGCTCGACCAGCCGCCAGAACCGGTGCGAGTGGTTGAGCTCGCGCAGATGCGCCACCTCGTGCCCGGCCAGATAGTCGAGCACGAAAGGCGGTGCCAGGATCATCCGCCACGAGAAACTCAACCGCCCGGTGGCCGAGCAGGATCCCCAGCGGCTGCGGGTGTCGCGCAGCGTGATCTTGACCGCGCGCACGCCGAGCGCTGCCGTGTGCCGCAGCACCGCCGCATCGAGATCGCGCTTGGCCTCGCGTTTGAGAAAATCCAGCAGTCGGCGGTGGACGTGGTCCTCGGCGCCGGCGACCACCAGGATCGGGCTGCCGTCGCGTGCCGTCTCGCTCCATACCGTGCCGCGCGCGTCCGGCCGGTGCTCGATGCGGTGATCGACGCCGCGGAACGGAATCACGGCGCCCGGCTCGAGCGCCACCGTGTCGGGCAGGCGCGCCATGCGGGCGGCGATCCAGCCGCCATGCCGGGACGCGAAGTCGACCGCCGAGGAAAAATCCGCCCGTTTCGGCAGTGTCAGCACGATTCCGCCCGTTGCGGCGCTGACCCGCAGGGTGAACCGGCGCGCCGCCGCCACCCGCCGCACCGCCACCCGATAGGCCGTGCCGGCGTGCCGGACCACGATATGGGCCGGATCAGGGGGCGGCTTCGGGGCGCCGCGGCCGAGGCGGAAACCGGGAATCATGCCAGCAGCGTGCGTGAACCAGGGCCCCTTGTCACCTGAGACTTCGCCGGTGACGTCACGGCCAACGTTGCCCGTCGGATAGCCGGTCGCGCCTCAGTCCTGCGCGAGACGGCTGGCCCCCTTGCGTCCGCCGCCGAACGCCACCACCGACGACCCGCTCTTGCCGCCGGCCCGCGCCGGCTTGCGGGCAAGGTGCTCGCAGGTGGCGATGAAATCCGCAATGCGCGGCGCGATCTCGGCGCGGAACCGCGAGCCGTTGAACACGCCGTAGTGGCCGACCTTCGGCTGCACCCAGTGGGCCCGCAGCGCATCGGGGATATTCGGGCAGAGGCCGTGTGCCGCCTGGGTCTGGCCGACACCGGAGATGTCGTCGTTTTCGCCTTCCACGGTCATCAGGCCGCAGCGGCGGATGGCGGTCAGGTCAACCTTGTGGTCGCGGTGCATCATTTCGCCGCGCGGCAGCTGGTGCTTGACGAAAACCTTGTCGACGGTCTGCAGGTAGAACTCGGCGGTCAGGTCCATCACCGCCAGGTACTCGTCGTAGAAATCACGGTGCTTCTCGGCCGAGTCGCCGTCGCCCTTCACCAGGTGACGGAACATCTCGCCATGCGCCTCGAGGTGACGGTCGATGTTCATAGCCATGAAGCCGGCGAGCTGGAAGAAGCCCGGATACACGTCCCGCATGAAACCCACATTGGGCAGCGGTACCTTGTGGATGCAGTTGCGCTTGAACCACTCGATCCCGCGTTTCTCGGCAAGCTTGTTGACCTCGGTCCGGCTCACCCGCGTGTCGATCGGCCCGCCCATCAGCGTCATCGAGCGCGGCGTGTGCGGGTCGTTGGCGGCCTCCATGCGCGCAATGGCGGCGATCACCGGCACGGAGGGCTGGCACACCGCCATGACGTGCACGTCGGGGCCCAGCAGCTGCAGCATGCCGATGACGTAGTCGATATAATCGTCGAGGTCGAAACGGCCCTCGGAAATCGGCACCAGGCGGGCATCGACCCAGTCGGTGATGAACACCTCATGGGTGGGCAGGAACGCCTCGACGGTGCCGCGCAGCAG
>JBMOJG010000055.1:0-9421 GCA_049316925.1 Alsobacter sp.
AGCGGCTGCGGCTGCGCGCCAGCACATAGGCCAACGGGAACCCCGCGAGCAGGCACGCCACCGTGCAGATCACGGCGACCCGGACGGTGCGCAGCAGCACCGTGGTGTAGTAGGGGTCGGTGAAGAACTTGACGTAGTTCTCGATCGTCAGCGCATCCACCATGAACTTGCCGGGGATGAACTGGTTCAGGCTGTAGCGGAACAGGATCGCCAGCGGCACGAGCACGCCCAGCGCCACATAGACGCTCGCCGGGCCGACCAGCGCCGCCGCCATGGAGCGGCGCGCGCCGCGCGCCTCGAGCGTCTGGGAGGATCGGGCCATGCGGTCTCCGGCGTCGGGCGGCCCTGGGGCCGCCCGTTGCGGCTGCGCGGTCTCAGGCCTTGAAGACCTTGTCCCACCACTCCTTCATCGCCTGGTCGTTCTTGGCGATGTAGCCGTAGTCGAGGTCGATGAGGCGCTTCTGCTCGTCGGCCGTGAAGCCGATGCGCTTCTGCAGGTCGGGCGCGACCTTGGCGTTGGTGACGGTCGGGTTGTAGCCCATGTCGACCGCGAAGGCCTCCTGGGCGGGAACCTCCATCATGGCGTTCATATAGGCGTAGGCCGTGTCCTTGTTGGGCGCGTTCTTGGCGATCGCGAAGCCCGAGATGTAGAGCGGGATGCCCTCGGTCGGGGCGGCCGACTCGACGCTGATGCCGGCATTCTGCCACTGCACCGCGCGCGCCTTCCACATGATGCCGATGCCGATTTCCTCGGTCTTCAGCGCCTGGGCGAAAGCCTCGTTGGTCGGGTACACGCGGGCGCCGGCCTTCTTGGCCGCCATCAGCAGCTCCTTGCCGGGTTCGAAGTTCGACACGGTGCCACCGGCCGCCAGCGCCGCCGCCAGCATCACGTACTGGTACTGGATGTCGATGATGCCGATCTTGTTGCCGTGCCGGGGATCGAACGCATCCTTGAAGCTGGTCGGCGCCGGCGTGATCATCTTAGGATTGTAGACAACCACCTTGCCCGAATAGATCTGCCCGATGCCGTACGGATACTTCATCGAAGGGACGAGGTTGGCGGCGTTCGGCAGCTTCGAATAGTCGAGCTGCTCCAGCACGCCGGCCTCCTGCATCTCGTACATGTTGGACGACGAGAAGCCCTGGATGTCGACGGTACCGCGCGGCAGCCGGCGCTCGGCCACCATCTTGGCCCGGCGTGGGCCATCGGCGGCCTGGTCCTGCGCCACCTCGACGCCCTTCGGCTTGAGGATCGGATCCTCGATGTTCTTGGTCAGCAACCGGGCGTAGTCACCGCCCCAGGTGCCGACAACCACCCGCGCCTGCTGCGCCAGTGCGCGGTCGCGGCCTATGAGCGGCAGGCCGGCGGCGGCTCCGGCTGCAAGCCCGAGCCCCTTCAGCGTGTCGCGTCGCGTGAACCGGTACGTCATGTCCGTCCTCCCTCCACAATGGCCGCCTGGCGGCCGAACACCTGACCCGTGGTCCGCGCCCACCCGACGGTGACCACGTCCCCGACCTTGACCGCGGTGCCGCCGTCCCGGTTGGGAACCTGCAACACCACTCTGTCCCTGTCCGACAGGCGGACATGGAGCTCGATCACCGCCCCCAGATAGGACACGAAGTCGACCGTTCCCGGAAGCCGGTTGTCGCTGCTTTCTTCCGCGTCAAGCACGATCCGTTCCGGCCGCAGCGCCAGGCTGGCCGGTCCCGGCGCAATCGCGGTCGCACACGCGATCCGAAGGCCGCCGTCGGTGACCAGGGTCCCCGCCTCGGCCACCTGCCCTTCCAGGAACGTGCTGCGCCCGACGAAGCCGGCCACGAACCGGTCGGCGGGGCTCTCGTAGAGGTCGCGCTGCGTGCCGATCTGCCGGATGCGGCCCTCCGCCATCACCACGAGGCGGTCCGCCATGGTGAGCGCCTCCTCCTGGTCGTGCGTCACCATCACGGTGGTGAGGCCGAGCTGCCTCTGCAGCTGGCGGATCTCGACCCGCACATCCTCACGCAGCTTGGCGTCGAGATTGGACAGAGGCTCGTCGAGCAACAGCACATCCGGCCGGATCGCCAGTGCCCGGGCCAGCGCCACGCGCTGCTGTTGGCCGCCCGACATCTGCCGCGGCAGCCGGTCGCCGAAGCCCTCCAGCCGGACCAGCCGCAGCGCCTCGGCGGTGCGTGCCGCGATCTCGGCGCGGTCGAGCCGGCGCATCTCCAGTCCGAAGCCGACATTTTCGGCAACGCTCATATGCGGAAACAGCGCATAGCTCTGGAACACCAGGCCGGTGTTGCGCCGCCACGGCGGCAAATGGGTAACGTCGACCCCGCCGATGCGGGCGCTGCCGCCAGAGGGCTCGACGAACCCGGCGACCATCCGCAGCGTCGTCGTCTTGCCGCAGCCCGACGGTCCCAGCAGCACGAGGAACTCGCCGTCGGCCACGTCGAGCGTCACGTCGCTGACGACCGGATGGTCGCCATAGCTCTTGCAAAGTCCGTTGAGTTCGAGGCGCGCCATGCGGCTACACGACCTGGCTGAGCTTGACGAAGCGGTCGGTGATGACCATGGCGACGGCAATGAGCAGGATCTGGACCACCGACACCGCCGCCACGGTCGGGTCGATCTTCCACTCCAGGTACTGCAGGATCGCGATCGGCAAAGTGGTGCGACCGGGTCCGACGAGGAACAGGCTCATCTCCAGATTGCCGAACGACATGACGAAACCGAACAGCGCCCCGGCGACGATACCCGGCCGGATGGCCGGCAGCGTCACCCGGCGGAACGTGGTCCACGGCGGCGCACCGAGGCTCTGGGCCGCCTCCTCGACGGACGGGTCGAACCCCGCGAGGCTCGCCGTCACCAGCCTGACGATCCACGGCACGACGACGAGCACATGCGCGGCCGCCAGACCGGCCGTCTGCCCGAGCAGCGGCAGGCCGGTGGCGATCTCTACCTCGATCTGTGCCACATAGATCGACGTGCCCAGCACGATGCCGGGCACCACCAGGGGCATCAGCAGCAGCGTGTTGACGGCACTGCGCCCGGGGAAGCGGCGCCGCGCGATCGCCAGGCTCGCCGGTACGGCCAGGGCCAGCCCGACCAGCGTGGCGATGACACCGACCTGGGCGCTGACCCAGAACCCGCCGGTGAAGTTGCGGTTGCCGAGGATCGCCCCGAACCACTTCGTCGAATAGCCCTCGGGTGGAAAGGACGGGATCTCCTGGCGGAAGAACGCCAGCCAGACGACGAAGACCAGCGGCATCAGGATGAAGCCGAGCGACAGGCCAGCCGCCCCGTTCAGCGCCCACCGCCCCAGCGGCAGCCGGCGTTGGCCGCCGGCGGCCACGGCGCTCACGCCCGGCCTCCGGCGCCGCGCCTCACGCAGCCAGCCGGTTCTTGTGGAACGCCCCGCCCTTCATGATCACCGGCAGGTGGCGGCCCTGGTGCTGCAGCACTCCCAGATCCTTCAGCGGATCTCCGTCGACGAGGAGGATGTCGGCCAGCGCCCCGGCCGCCAGCGTGCCGAGCTTGCCCTCCATGCGCACCACCTGCGCGCCGACCGTGGTGGCCGAGCGGATGATGTCCAGCGGCGACAGCACCTCGCTGCGCAGGATGAACTCGCGGCTCTGGTCGACCTGCAGCTGCCCCAGCAGATCGCTGCCATACGCCACCGGCACGCCGGCCCGCTTGCAGATCTCAAGCGACCGCAGCGCCCCGTCGATGACGAGATCGTTCTTGCCCAGCATGTCGGTCGACATGCCGAACTCACCGGCGCGCTCGCGCATGGCGTAATAGGCGACCAGATTGGCGACGAGGAACATGCCCTTCTGCGCCATCAGCGCCGCGGCCGCATCGTCGATGAGATTGCCGTGCTCGATGGTCCGCACGCCCGCATGGGCCGCCCGGGTGATCGCCTCGGGCGTATACGCATGGGCGCAGACATAGCGGCCGAAAGCGGCAGCCTCCTCGACGGCCGCGGCCGCCTCGCCGGGCGTGAATTGCAGGCTGTCGAGCGGGTCGTAGGGCGAAGCGACGCCACCCGACATCATGATCTTCACATGGTCGGCACCCTGCCGCATCTGCTCGCGCGCCGCCTTGCGCACCTCGCGCTCGCCGTCCGACACGCACATCGTGTACGCCATGGCGTTGCAGCAGTGGCAGCGCGCGCCCATGTCGGTGCGCCGCCGCGAATCGCTGTGGCCACCCGTCGGGCCGATCGCCTGTCCGGCGATGAACAGCCGCGGCCCCGGGACGGAGCCCTGCTCCACCGCCGTCTTGATGCCCCAGTCGGCGCCGCCGGTGTCGCGCACGGTGGTGAAGCCGCGGTCGAGCATGCCGAGCATCAGCTTGGCGGCGCGCGCCGTCATCAGCGTCAGCGGGATCTGCTCCAGCGAGCGAATATTGACCTCGCTGAGGAACACATGGACGTGGCTGTCGATCAGCCCCGGCATCAGCGTCCGACCGCCGCAGTCGATCACCGCCGCATCAGGCGCCTTGATGACGCCGGTCGACACCTCGCGGATCGTGTCACCCTCGACCAGCAACTCTTGGCCATCCCGCAACTCGCCGACGGACGGCTCCAGCATGCGGAAATTGCGGAACAGGATCTGGCCCATGGTGCGCTCCCGGATTGGTTCCACATAGGACTATGGCAGAGCGGCGCGCGCAAGAGTGTGTGCAAGAGACCGCCCGATGTAAGCGCAGCGTCCCGTCAGCCATGACTGCCCCCTGGCAACGCAAGCACTGGCCACTGGCAAGCCTGCCGACGGCCTGCGACAAGCCAGCCTGCGTCAGTTCGACGCGCGGGATACCCACACAGTGTTCAGACGGCCTGCGCCGCCGCTTGCGGGAGCCAAAGCCTTGCATTAGCTGGAGCAAGACGATTTGATGTCGGCCAGACACTCAGCAAGAGTGCTGCATACGAGGGAGAAACATATGTCAACAACCAAGGACACTGTGGCGTCGCGTCGCAAATTTCTGAAGGGCGCAGCCTTGGCCTCGGCCGCAACCGTCGCCACCCCGGCGATCGCCCAGCAGGCCGGTCCGATCTCCATGCGGTGGCAGAGCACCTGGCCCGCCAAGGATATCTTCCACGAATACGCTCTGGATTTCGCCAAGAAGGTCAATGACATGACCGGTGGCGATCTGAAGATCGAGGTGCTGCCCGCCGGCGCCGTCGTTCCCGCCTTCGGCCTGCTGGACGCGGTGTCCAAGGGCACCCTCGACGGTGGCCATGGCGTGCTGGTGTACCACTATGGCAAGCAGACGGCGCTGGCGCTGTGGGGGTCGGGTCCCGCCTACGCCATGGACGCCAACATGCTGCTGTCCTGGCACAAATACGGTGGCGGCAAGGAGCTGCTCGCCGAGCTCTACGCGTCGATCGGCGCCAATGTGCAGTCCTTCCCCTATGGCCCGATGCCGACCCAGCCGCTCGGCTGGTTCAAGAAGCCGGTGACGAAGCTCGAGGATCTCAAGGGGCTGAAGTACCGCACCGTCGGCATTTCCATCGACATCTTCACCGGCATGGGCCTGGCCGTGAACGCGCTCCCGGGTGGCGAAATCGTGTCGGCGATGGATCGTGGTCTGCTCGATGCGGCCGAGTTCAACAACGCGACGTCCGACCGCATCCTCGGTTTCCCCGACGTCTCCAAGGTCTGCATGCTGCAAAGCTATCATCAGAACGCCGAGCAGTTCGAGATCATGTTCAACAAGACGAAGTACGACGCACTGCCCGACAAGATGCGGGCGATCATCTCGAATGCTGTCGAAGCCGGCTCCGCCGAAATGTCCTGGAAGGCGATTGATCGCTACTCGAAGGACTACGAGGAGATGCAGACCAAGGACAAGGTGAAATTCTACAAGACACCGGACGCCATTCTGAAGCGCCAGCTCGAGCTCTATGACGAGGTGGCCAAGAAGAAGGCTGCGGAGAACCCGATGTTCGCCAAGATCCTGCAGTCGCAACTCGCCTTCGCCAAGCGCGTGACGCAATGGGAGCAGGATACGGTTGTCAGCCGCCGGATGGCCTACACCCATTATTGGGGTCCTAACGGCGTCGGCACCAAGCTCTGAGCCGTTTCGCCTGAGTGAGCGGCCCGCACGGTTCGTGCGGGCCGCGATTTTTGCTGGCCGGCTACGGGGGCGGAATGAACATCGACAGAGTCCTTCATGCCTGCGACGGGGTCAGCACCTTCGTCGGCAAGCTGGCTGCCTGGCTGATCATTGGCCTGATGCTCCTGGTATGCGCCGAGGTGTTCAAGCGGTATGCGCTGAACGCGCCGACAGCCTGGATCTTTGACGCCAGCAACATGCTGTACGGCTCGCTGTTCATGCTCTGCGGTGCCTACACGCTGGCCCAGAACGGCCACGTACGGGGGGATTTCCTCTATTCGTCGATGAAGCCGAGAACACAGGCCTCGCTCGACCTGATCCTCTATTTCCTGTTCTTCCTGCCCGGCATCGGCGCACTGGTCTATGCCGGCTTCGACTACGCCGCCGATTCCTGGCGCATCAACGAGCATTCCAACGTCACGGCCGATGGCCCGCCCGTGTATCACTTCAAGGCAGTGATCCCGATCGCCGGGGCGCTGGTGCTGATGCAGGGCCTGGCCGAAATCGCACGCTGCGTGGTGTGCCTGAAAACCGGCGAATGGCCCTCACGGCTCAAGGATGTTTCGGAAATCGACGTTGTCGAGCAGCAACTCTCGGCCAGCGAGCACGTCGACAGCGACGTCCGCGAGGCTGCTATCGCGAGCACCCAGTCCATTGACGAAGTCGCCAGGCAGCGCGGCCTTGGCGGAGACAAGTTGCAATGAGTGATCCAGCCCTCGGCCTGAGCATGCTCGGCCTCATCGTCGTCGTCATTATGCTGGGCTTCCCCACGGCGTTCACGCTGATGGGGCTGGGAATGATCTTCGGCTACGCCGCCTTTTATGATCCCTCGCAGGCCTGGTACGCGAACAAGATCTTCGACCTGATGGTCCAGCGCACCTATGGGGCGATGACCAACGACGTCCTGATTTCCATCCCGCTCTTCGTGCTGATGGGCTACGTGATGGAGCGCGGGGCGCTGGTCGACAAGATGTTCTATTCCGTCCAGCTCGCGTTCCGGAACGTTCCGGCGGCACTGGCCGTCGCCACCCTGCTGGTCTGCACGTTCTGGGGCATTGCCAGCGGCCTTGTCGGCGCGGTGGTGGTGCTGATGGGGGTGATCGCGCTCAACCCGATGCTGCGGGCGGGGTATGACGTGCGCCTCGCGTCCGGCGTCATCACGGCCGGGGGCACGCTGGGGATTCTCATCCCGCCCTCCGTGATGATCATCGTGTACGCGGCGGTGGCCGGGCAGTCAGTCGTGAAGCTCTACGCCGCCGCGATGTTTCCGGGCTTCTTCCTCGCGTTTCTCTATCTCTGCTACATTGTCGGCTGGGCGATGATCAATCCGAAGGTGGCGCCGAAGCTGCCCGAGGAGGAGACGCGGGTGCCGGTTCCGGATTGGACCCTGGCGCTTCGCGACGCCTACGGCTCCCGCATCTTCCTGGCCCTGTGCCAGGCGCTGGTGCGACCCGCCAAGGCGTTTGCCATTCTCAAGAATGGCAAGCCCGTCACCTATGCGGACCTCGTTCGCGCGTTCCTCTACGCGCTCGTGCCATTTGTCATCGTCGCCGGCACGGTCTGGGCGGTCTGGTGGTATGTCGTCATCCACCAGCAGGCAGGGGTTGTCGAGGCAGTCACGGCCGTCGAGCAGCTCGGGTCGCGTGATTTGCCGGAAGGAGAGGCAACCGACGCGGAAAAGGGGCCTCCAGCGGCGTTCTACTGGTGGTTCGGCGGCATCGCGGCCGTGCTTGGCGGCGTCATGCTCCGCTATTACCTGCGGATGAATGCCGAGCGGCTCGAGATCATCCGGCTGCTGACGGACTCGGTGGCGCCACTGGGCATCCTCACCGTCATCGTCCTCGCCGTAATCCTGTTTGGCATCACCACCGCCACGGAATCGGCAGCCGTCGGCGCGGCCGGCGCGTTCCTGCTGGCGTTCCAGGCCAGGTCCCTGAACTGGAAGCGGACCAAGGAGGCCGTGTTCCTGACCGCAAAGACCACCTCAATGGTGTGCTGGCTGTTTGTCGGATCGGCAATCTTCTCGGCGGTCTTCGCCCTGCTCGGCGGCCAGGCGCTGCTGGAGAGCTGGGTTCTCTCGCTGAACCTCACGCCGCTGCAGTTCATGATCCTGTCGCAGCTGATCATCTTCGTCCTCGGCTGGCCGCTGGAGTGGACCGAGATCATCGTGATCTTCGTGCCGATCTTCCTGCCGATGCTGAAGCATTTCGGGATCGATCCCATCCTGTGGGGCGTCATCGTCTTCGTGAACCTGCAGGCGGCCTTCCTGTCGCCGCCGGTGGCGATGTCGGCCTTCTACCTGAAGGGTGTCGCGCCCAAGCACGTCACACTCAACCAGATCTTCGCCGGCATGATGCCCTACATGCTCATCGTGATCCTGTGCATGGTGCTGATGTATATCTGGCCTGGCATGACGCTCTGGCTGCCCAGGTATCTGTACGGGGGCTGATTCGCCGGCCAACGGGACGCCGGCCGGCTGGTTGGCACGACGCGATGGCGGGCTCGATCCGCCGCCACGGTTCTGGTGAAGTGATCGAGGCGGCTCCCACTCTTGCGGAATTCGCCGTCATCACCCGTCCCATTGTTTTGGGGGCGATGGGAAGATGGTGCCCCTGGCCGGAATCGAACCAGCACTCCTTGCGGAAACCGATTTTGAGTCGGTCGCGTCTACCAGTTCCGCCACAGGGGCTCGCCACAGGCGAAGCGGCCGGATCATAGCCGCCGGCCGGTCGAGGTCAATCGCCCGAGCACGCAGGGTAGGCGAATCCCGCGTTTCGCATTAGACAGCGCTGCATGTTCAAAGGCCTGTACCGCTGGACCCTGTCGCTCGCCGAGAGCCCCCGTGCGCCCTGGGCGCTGGCGGGGGTGTCCTTCGCCGAGAGCTCGTTCTTTCCCGTCCCGCCGGACGTGATCCTCGTGCCGATGGCGCTCGCCAAGCCACAGGCGGCCTGGCGCTACGCGGCGATCTGCACGGTGGCGTCCGTGCTCGGCGGCATCGTCGGCTACCTGATCGGGGCGCTGCTGTTTGACACGGTCGGCCAGTGGCTGATCGGGATCTACGGCCTCGGCGGCAAGATGGAGGATGCGCGGCGGCTCTACGACCAGTACGGCGCCTGGTTCATCCTCATCAAGGGCGTCACGCCGATCCCCTACAAGCTCGTGACGATCGTCAGCGGGGTGCTGCACTACAATTTCGCCCTGTTCGTCCTTTTGTCTCTGATCACCCGCGGCGCCCGGTTCTTCCTGCTGGCGGCGCTGCTCAACCGGTTCGGCGACCTGGCGCGTGCGCTGCTGGACCGGCATTTCGGCCTGTTCATGGTG
>JBMOJG010000056.1:0-9396 GCA_049316925.1 Alsobacter sp.
TTTGGCCGTGCCCGCATCGGTGACGAAATCAACGAACAGGTCCTCGACCTTGAGGAGGCTGCCTCCCGCATTTTCAATGGCCATTCGCGCCCCCGCGGCGCAACTTCGGATCGAGTACGTCGCGGAGGCCGTCACCAAGAAGGTTGAAACCCATCACCACCAACAAAATCGCGATGCCCGGTGCTGTCGCATACCACCAAGCCTTGGGCAGAAATTCCCTGCTTTCGGCGATCATTCGACCCCATTCCGGGGCAGGTGGCGGTGTCCCGAGGCCGAGAAAGCCGAGGGAGGCTGCGGCAAGAATCGTCGCGCCCATGCCGATTGTGGTGCGCACGATGATGGAGCTCGAGATGTTGGGCAGGATGTGCAGCACCATGATGCGATAGGGTGAGGCCCCCATGGCTTTTGCAGCCTCGACATAGACCTCGTTACGCTGGCTGCGTGTCTCCGCATAGACGAGCCGCGCCCAGAATGGCCAATAAGTCGCCGACAGGGCGAGTATGACGTTCTGGATATCAGGTCCCAGCGTCTGGGCGATGGCGATGGCGAGCACGAGCTGCGGCACGGCAAGGAAGATATCTGAGACGCGCATCAACGCCTCGCTGGCCCAGCCGTCAAAATATCCGGCGATAAGGCCAATGGGCACGCCGATCACAACCGCTGCGGTGGTGGCCATGACGGCGATCAGGATCGTAATCCGTGCGCCAAACAACAGGCGCGAATAAAGGTCCGCACCCATCCGATCCGTACCGAGCAGGAAGCGCCAACTGGGTGGCAGCAGGCGATCAGATGGATTGAACGAGGACACATGCTCTGGAAAGGTCGACAGCGGTGTTGCGAACACGGCGACGAGCACCAGCAGCGAGATGATGCCTGTGCCAAGGAGCAGCGCTCGGTCACGCAACAGCCTGCGCAGCATGGTCATCGGCTCCTCGGGTCGAGCAGCGTCTGGGCGATGTCAATCACCAGATTGACCACGATGAAGACAGCGCCAGTGAAGAGTGTGAAGCCCATGATGGCATTGTAGTCCGACTGCAGGATCGAATTGTAGGCGAACAGTCCGAGGCCAGGCCAGGAGAAGACAGTTTCGATCACCACTGCGCCCGCCAAAAGGGTGCCGAACACGAGGCCAATCTGTGTCAGCGTGCCAATCAATGCGCTCCGCAGGATATATTTCCAGACCACGATGCGACGCGGCACACCCATGGCAGTCTGGTAGAAGACCGAGTTGCTCGACATCGCCTGCAGCACGCCAGCGCGCGTGAAGCGGACGATGGTTGCAGCCGCCGGAATGGCCAATGTCATCGTGGGCAAGACAAGGTAACGCAGCGCTTCACCGAGTGTCCGCCAATCGGAGCGGATCAGAGCATCCAACGTATAGAAGCCCGTGATCTTGTCAGGCCCCCAGCCATCGATGCGTCCCTGCACAGGAGTCCATCCGAGCGTCATGCTGAACAGAAGTTGCAGCAAGATGGCGAGCCAGAACGCGGCTGTTGCCAGGCCCGCAATGGTGGCGAACCGAATGAACTGGTCGAGCCAGCTGTTGCGCCTCAGCGCCGAGACGACGCCAAGCGGCAGGCCGATCGAAACCGCGACGATCATCGCCGCGATCGCTAGTTCGAATGTCGCCGGCAAGCGCCCGATCAGGTCTTCGGCAACGGGGCGCTGTGAGTACAGGCTGATGCCCATGTCGCCCGAAACGACATCACGTACATATTTGAGGAACTGCTGCTGAACCGGAAGATCCAACCCGAACTTCCGGCGCAGCGCATCCACCTGTGCGGCGGAGGCATTCTCGCCCGCGATCACTCTGGCGGGATCGGCCGGAATGATACGGGAGATCGTAAACACGATGACGATCAGCCCGAACAATGTCGGCGGCATCCACAGCATTCGCCGCAATGCCAGCACGAGAATGCGCATCCGATTGTCAGCCTTCCATCTCGATCCACCGGATGTCTTGGGCGTCGCCGATCGGACAGAAGCGGATGCTCTTGGTGTTCTTTGTGAAGGCGCCGTGGAATTTGGTGTTATTAATAAAGATCCCGGCTGCATCTTCATTTAGGATGCCTGCGACCTCCTCATACATCTTTCGACGCTCCTCTTGGTCGGTGATTTCGAGCGCCTTGTTGCACAACTCATCGACCCGGGGGTTCTTGTAGTAACTGGCATTTCCCGCGTCGAAATTACTCGAGTTGAAGAGAAAGCCTGTCCAGTTGTGCGGATCCGCAAAGTAGGCGCTGCGCCAGAGCGGGATGAGGTCATGTGCACGCTCGCGGTCGTTCAGCTTTGGCGCAATCGTCGTGTAGGGCTCCGAGACGATCTTCACCTCGATGCCGATCTTGGCGCACCCCGCCTGCAGCATCTGTGCCGCCTGTTCCGATTGCGGATATCCGGCCATGGCGCCGATCTGAATGGGCCGGATCTTCTCCTTGACCATTGCGAGGTGTTTCTTGGCCTTGTCGAGGTCGTAGGTGTAGCCTTGGAGACCCTTGGGCGCGCCCCACATCGGGTTGGGGATGATGCCGGGATTGCGAACGACTGTTCCGCTGAGGATCTTGTCGTTGAAGCCGTCGTAGTCGAACGCGTACGAAATGGCCTTGCGGAAGTTCACGTCGTTGAACGGCGGCTTCCAGTGATTGATGATAAAGTAGAAGGTCCGGATGCTCTCCGCCTCCCACGTCTTGATGTTTGGGTTCTCCTTCATGCGCGCCATCTGCTCGGCTGGCAGATAGCCATCGGTGGTGTTGAACTCCCCCTTCATAACGCCAAGAACGCGCGTTGCGGTCTCCATGGCGACACGGAACTCTGCGTCATCGATCGGATTCTTGCCCCAACCTGCGAAGTGAGCCTCGAACCGCTGCGCCTGGAAGCCGATCGCCGGATCATACCGACGTAACGCATAGCCCCCGCTGCCGGCCTCGTTCTTCGACAGCCAGTCGGCGGCCCAGTCGCCGTCCTTCTCGTTCTTTTTGACCAGGGCGCTGTTGACCACCCAGAGTTCCGACAGGACCGCCATGAACACCGCGAAGGGTGCCTTGAGCGTAAATTGCACAGTACGCGGATCCAGGGCTTTGGTGGTTCCAGGTTCGATCGAATCCTTGAATAGTCCGTAAGCGCCCTTCTTCAGCGCCAATATCCGTTCCATCGAGTAGACAACGTCGGCCGATGTCATGGTCGTGCCGTCGTGAAATTTCACATTCGACTTCAGTGTGAAGGTGTATGTTTTGCCATCTGCCGAGATCACATGCTTCTCGACAAGCCAAAGCTCAAGCTTTGGTGGATTGTCGACCCATCGCGTCAGCGCGTCGTACATGTTCAACCGAACTGCGATGCGGCCGATATCGAAGATCTGATGCGGATCGAGCAGATCGTAAGGGTTGTTGTTGGCCGTCACGAATTTTTGTCGCGCAGCATAGGCAGGGCCGCCGGTGGCGCCGAGCAGGCCGGTTGCAGCGCCACCGAGCAGTGCCGTACGGCGATCGATCGGCCACGATGCTTGTGTCGTTTTCGTCATTGGGCTGTTCCTTGGCTCGATTTTCCGGGACATATTTCAAGGAGTGTGGGCATTGCAGCTCAGCATCACAGCAGCGGTGAACCTGTGACCGGCAGGACCTGTCCGGTAATGAACGATGCCCTGTCGGAAGCAAGAAACAGCGTCGCGTCCGCGATATCCTGCGGCCGTCCCATCCGGCGGACGGCAATCCTGTCGGCAAACGTGTTGCGAAACTCGTCGCTGTAACTGCTCCACTGCCGCTCGTAGTCGGGGCTTGTCGCCATGAACCCGGGCGCAACCGCGTTGACGGTGATCCCGTATTGGCCGACCTCGCGCGCAACCTGCTTGACGAGGCCCACCTGCGCATGTTTCGCGGCCGCGTAACTCTGGATGCCGGTCAGACTCGTCGTCAAACCCGCCGGACTCGCGATGACGACAATGCGGCCCACCCTGCGAGCCTTCATGAACGGTATGACGGCGCGTATCGACAGGAATGCGCCTTTGAGGTTGACATCAACCACCGCATTGAAGTCGTCGAGCGGGACATCTTCAATGGGCTGGGGGCGGCGCCCGACCACCCCGCCGGCGACATAAACCAATACATCGACATGACCATCGGGTTCGGCGGCTCGTAATATGCCGGCACCGACCGACGCCTCTGAGGTGACGTCGATCTCGATGCAGGACATACGCTGAGAGGCATCCCCGCCCCGCACGGCTGCCCGCAGTTCCTCGGTCAGGATATCAGCCGCGATGACGGACGCGCCGTTGTCGGCAAATGCCAACGCAATGGCGCTGCCGATGCCGCGCGCGGCACCGACGATCAGAACCTTTTTGCTGTCAAAACGAATATCCATGACCCTGTTGCTGCACTCTCAACAAGACCACTGGAACCCATCGATCACATAGTGCTGTCCGGTCAGGAAGCAGGGCTCGGACGTTGCCAGAAACTTCACCACCTGCGCGACATCTTGCGGCGAACCAAGCCGACCCGCAGCGATGCCTTTGATCAACTCCGGTTCGCGTGATCTGGTCAGCGAATTGCCCAATTCAGTTTTGATCACGCCTGGGCACAGCGCATTGATCAGGATCTTGCCGCCGAATTCCTTCGCAAGAGACCGCGTGAGACCAAGGATACCAGCCTTTGCGGCGGCATAGGAATGCTTGCTGACTGCACTGGTCACGCCACCGCTCAAAGCATTCAACGATGACATATTGACTATTCGCCCGCCGCTATCCTGTGCAAGCATGATCGGCGCAACAGCCTTGATGTAATTAAAGCAACTTTTCAGATTGATGGCGATAGTGCGATCAAATTCATCCTCGGTGATGTCAAGAATACCGATCGGATTGGCCTTGCCTGCATTATTGAACAGAAAGTCGATGCGTCCAAAGTGTGCGTGAACGTCTTTTACGATCTCTTGGGCCCGCGCGAATGACGCCACGTCGGCCTCGAAGATCTGCACCTCTGCCCCGAGTTCCCTCAGCTCCCCCTGCGTCCGCTCCATCTCGGGCCGGAGGAGATCGACGATGGCAAGGTTGTAGCCAGACGTCGCAAGTTCATGCGCACAAGCGCGCCCAATTCCCCGCGCCCCACCCGTCACAAGCGCGAGCTTTCGCATTTTGCGAATCCCCTTTTTGCAGCAACGCTGCAGGATTGGTGATAGGTCGTCCGTAATACGTTCGGATAAGACGGCTGAAGGCGCGCGATGTCAAACGTCTGGTGGCCTGCCTGTAGCGGCCGGTCTTTTCTGTCATCATAAGGCCGCAGAGGTCCGCCCCACCATCAGCACTGGCATGGCGTGCGGCAACGACGCAGGCAACCGAGCAGAGCTATGTGCGGCACGGAAGGCAGCGGCGCTCTCGTCCGAAGCGTAGACCACGACATCGATGCTTCGACGCTCTCGGAACTGACCAGCGCACGGCTTAGCACATCCGCCAACAAAACCGCGCCAGGCCTGTGGTCCAGCCAGTCCTTCGCCACCGCAAGCCGCCAGATCAATGCAGCGCTGAACTGCGGGTTGTGCAAGTCAGCCTCGAAGCTTGAATGCTTTCGACGTCCTATAATGATCTCACTGTTTTCGAAAAGCACGACTTATATTCATTACGTTATTGGCAACAGGCTGGGAGCGGCTTTTGGAGCCGATCGGGGGTCGAATGGCGCGCCGATCCACATGAGATCGAAGGCTTAGAGCATCATCCCGCCAAGTGGACACCGGTTTGCGGACAAAGATGATGCTAAAACAATGAGCTAGAGCACGCCCAGGGCCGGCAGGGCGGCGAGCCAGGCCGTGGCTAAAGACATGCCGAGGCCGGGCAGCACTCTCGCAATGAAGGCCTGTTCCCCGGTTCCCATCGCCATTGCGGCTTTCGAAAAGGCGTTGGTCGTCATGGCTGCCAGAATCGGTAGGACCGAGTCAGCAGGGGCCATGCTACCCGACGCGACCAGCGAACCGACGGATAGCGCTGCGGCATGGGTGTCGATTAGACCCCCGATGGCTGAACCCAGAACCATTCCGGTTTCCCCGAAATTAGTCCTCAGCCACGCTGTCACCACCATCATGACGGCGAGAGTGGCGGCGAGGCTCAGGGCGGCCTTGACGCTGAATGCCTTGCCGACTGCCGAACTTTCGGCATCTTGCGACCTCACGGCCCAGACGGTGAAGACGATGCCATAGCCGAGCGCAACGACGCCGCCGGCGATAAGTGGCAGCGCGAGGGCGGCGAGCGTCGGGCGACTCGCAACAGCGAGTAGCAGCGAGAGCTGGGCAAAGGTGGAGACCGTTGACAGCGTGGCGCCGGCAACGGCGGCCGCGAGGTCGTTCGGGTTCCGGGTGGCGAGACTCCCCATGGTTCCGATCGTCGCCGTGCTGGACACGAAGCCCGAGGCGAAGCCGGCCAAGGGCAACCCAAAGCGCGGCCCGATCACGCGTGTCAGCACGTGACCAATGGCGCCGATCGCGAGAACGAGGATCACGAAAAGCCAGAGGGCATGGGGGTTGAGGGCTCCGTAGGGGCCCATCGGCCGGTCCGGAAGCTGGGGCCAGACGATAACCGTCGCAATCGCGAAGACGATTCCGTCGCTCACTTCGGCGTCCGTCAAAGTGCCTTTGACGAAGCGGTGAACGGCGGTCTTGGACGCGAGGACGACTGCAATCATCACGCCGACAAGACCGGCCAGGATGATGTCGCTCATCGCAAGCGCGCCGACGAGAGGCGTGGACAAGAGCGCCACCTCGGTCGTCAATCCGGGATCGTCGCCACGGTCGCGATGGTAGGCGAGCGCGGCAAGGAGTGCCACACCGGCAAGCGCCGCAAACAGGGCCAAGGGCCCACCTGCGTGGACGGCCACTGCGCCGAGGAGGGCAGCGAGACCGAAGGTTCGAAGGCCCGCGGCGCCGCGCGCAGGCCCTTCGCCCTTCCTGCGCTCGCGCTCGATGCCGATCAGCAGGCCCAGGGCGAGCGCTACCATGAAGTTCAGCCAAGGCCCGGACATGCCATGCTCCTCCCGAGAACCGCATCAAATCCGGAAAAGAGGCGGCAGTCTTTGGGCCATGTCATGGGCTCGGGGACTGCTGGGCACATTCGATATCGCCTGGCCCCCGCCCTTCACAGGGCGTTTCAGGCCGCTCCTTCAGCTCCAAAGGGAGCTAGTGGACCAACGGCGGTGCGCTCGGGAAGGTTGCCGGATCACCGGCAATCAGAGTTTGGACACCACGATTCCATCTTGACGTGTCAGCACGACGCCGAGGCCCGCCTTTCGGGCAAGCGCCGCGCCGGCTTGGGCGCCGGCCACGAGGATCGCCGTCGCCCAGGCGTCTGCCGCCATGCAGGTTCCCGCCACCACAGTGACACTGGCGAGGTCTCCCGCGAGGGGAGCGCCGGTGCGCGGGTCCATGGTGTGCGAAGCCCTCACGCCATCGAACGCTGTGTAATGCCGATACGATCCGGACGTGGCGACGGCCGCGTCGTCGAGCGTGATGACGCCCGCGAGCTCACGTCGCCCCGGCACGGGAGCCTCATGGCCCACGGCCCAGGATTGCCCATCGGGCTTGCGACCTGCAGCCCGCATCTCGCCATCGATGCCGACAAGCCAGGACGAAAGGCCCGCCTCGATCATCACGCGGCCGAGTTCGTCGACGCCGAGCCCCTTGGCGATGCCGGAGAGATCGAGCGTGAGGGGTGCGTGCTTACAAACCCGCCGGCCGGCCGCCTCCACCTGCAGGGTCTTCGGCGGCTCAAAGGGGAGCCGGCCGGCCGTGGCGCGAATCAGCGCGGGGTCGGGCGTGCGCCGCCCGCCGCCAAAGCCCCAGGCCATAACGAGGTCGCCCACGCCGATATTGAACGCGCCGTCGGAGGCTTTCCCGACCGCGAGCGCTGCATCGAGGACGGCACAGAGCTCCGGGGGGACGGTCACCCACGTTCCCAAGGGCGCAGCGTTGAGCTGGTTGAGGTCGGACTGCGGCTGCCAGCTCGACATCTGCCGGTCCACCTCGTCCACCGCCGCCTGCAGGCGTTCCTGCAGCTCAGTCTGGACGAATCCATCCGGGACGTACGAGACGGCGCTCCACCGTGTACCCATCGTGGGTCCACTCCAAGCGTGGCGTTCCGGACGCACCGCGACGGGTTCAGTAGACATCTTCGACATAGCGGCCTGCCGCGTGGAGAGTGGCGAGATCCATGCCGAGCGGGTGCAGGATCGGGTCCAGCGTCTGCCGGACGGCCTGGGCCATGCCGCGACCGCCGCAGACCAGGACCTGCGCTCCGTGCCGGATCAGTTCCCGCAGATGCGGCGCGTCGGCTGCGAGCCGGTCCTGCACATAGGCCGGGTCCGCCGAGCGCGAGAAGGCCGTCCGCAGCGAGGTCAGGCGGCACTCGACGAGGTACTGCGCGAGCTCGTGCTCGTAGAGGAAGTCGGAGGCAGGGCTGCGCCCTCCGAAATAGAGGTGCACCGGCCGGCCCGCCGTGTTGCCGCGGACGAAGCCGGCCAGGGGCCCGACGCCGGACCCGGCGCCGATGAGGATCAGCGGCGCGCGGCCCGTGATCGGGCGGAAGGCCGGGTTGTCGCGGATGAAGGCCTCGATGCGCCCGCCCGTCTGCAGCCCGTGGAGGAACGTGGAGCATTCGCCGCCCGGCCGCAGCCGCACGCAGATCTCAAGCACGCCGTCCGTCGCGGCCGAAGCCAGCGAGTAGAAGCGCGGCATCGCGCTGCCCGGCGGCACCACGCCGACGAGGTCGCCCGGACTGAAGGCCGGCATGCGGCCGCGGACCCCGTCGCCCCGCTGGGGCGCGGCGAAGCGTAGGATGGCGACGGGAGCGCCGACGGCTTCCCCGAAGTCCTCGCGCTCGACGAGCTCGAACGCAGTCGTCCTGGGCATGGGTACCTGGTGCTCAAGCACGAGCTCGTGCCCCAGCACAGTCCCGAGGTCCCGGCCCCAGGCGGCGAATTCCTGCGTGGATTGCCGGTCGATCCGCTTGGCCGGCAGGAGGTGCGGCCAGCCCTTGCGGTCCAGCGCGTCGGCGACCGCCTGGCCGTAGCCGCAGAAATGCGGGAAGGTGCGGTCGCCGAAGCCCAGCACGGCGAAGGGCACGTGGCCCTCCAGGTGCTCCAACCGGCCGAGGAAGGCCGCGGCCGAGGCCGGGGCCGTACCGTCGCCCGCCGTGGCGGCAAGGATGATGAGGCGCTCCGCCCGCATGTGGCCGGACCCCAGCTCGTTCATCGCGGCGACGTGGACGCGGTGCCCCGCGGCCCGCAGGGCGGCCTGCAGGGTGGTCGCGAAGCCCCAGGTGGCTCCACCTTCGCTGCCCACCAGCACGACCGTGTCGGCTTGCAACGGTTGGACGGAGGCGCCGCGCGGCAGGGTGCTGCGGCGGCGCCACCAGATCACGGCGCCCGTGGC
>JBMOJG010000057.1:0-9339 GCA_049316925.1 Alsobacter sp.
AGCAGGACGCGGCCGGCGGAGGCCCGGAGCTGGCCGGAGACGAGGTTGAAATAGGTCGTCTTGCCGGCGCCGTTGGGCCCGACGATGGCCGTCAGCGTGCCGCGCTCGAAGCTGCAGCTCACGGCGTCGACGGCGACGTGACCGCCGAACCGGACGGTCAGGTCGCGCGTCTCGAGGACCGTATGGGTCATGGCGCGGGCACCGGAGGCGGCCGCGGCCCGCCGGGGACCGCGGCCTCGTGTCAGCGCTTGTTGCGGATCGGCAGCGGCATCGCCGCGGCGGGAATCGTCGCCACCAGCTCGAGCAGGTCGGTATCGGTGGCGCCCTGCTTGATGCGCCAGTGATACATGTCCTGCAGCGCCTGGTGGTCCTCCTTGCGGAACGTCATGGTGCCCTTCGGGGTCTCGAAGCTCAGGCCCTCGAACGTCGCAATCAGCTTCTCGGTGTCGGTGGAGCCTGCCTTTTCGAGGCCGGCAACGACAGCCGCGGCGGCGGCGAAGCCGCCGGCGACGAAGAAGTCCGGCGGCGCATTGAAGCGCTTCTGGTACTCCGCCTTGAGCCAGTCGTTCTGGGCGTTCTTGGGAAAGGCGTAATAGTAGTAGATGCCGCCCTCGGCGCCGGCGAAGCCCTTCCAGCCCGCCATCACCGGCAGCAGATTGCCGCCCGGCGCGAGCCCGATGCCGAAGCGCTCCGGCTTCATGTCGACAAACTTGGCGATGGGGTGGGCGCCGGCCCAGATGAACGCGATCATCTTCTTGCCGGGCTTGTCCTTCAGCCCGTTGAACAGGCGCTCGGCGAAGGGCGTGAAGTCGGCGGTGTTGCCCGCGGCATATTCTTCGACAACGACCTTCGCGTTCGGCCGGACCCCGGCCAGCGCGGCCTTGAAGGCGGCGACACCGTCGCGTCCGAAGGCGGTGTCGAGCGCCATCATGCCGATGGAGACGTCGCCATCCGGCACGGCGGCAGCCGAGGCCAGCGCGTCCTGGTAGGAACTGCGGCCGGTGCGGAAGATGTAGCGGTTCCACTTCTCGCCGGTGATCGTGTCGGCCACTGCCGGCTCGACGATCAGCACCTTCTTCATCTCCTCGGCGACCGGCAGCATGGCGAGCGCGATCGGCGAGCCGGACGTGCCGACGGCGATGTCGGCCTTGTCGTCGGCATAGCATTCCTCGAGCAGCGCCTTGCCGCGGTCCGGCTTCAGCTGGTCGTCCTTGACGATCACCTTCAGGCTGTCGGCGCCGAGCTTCATCGTTCCCTTGGTCAGATATTCGAGGCCCATCATGAAGCCGGCCTCGGTCTGCTTGGCGTAGGCCTCGAGCGGGCCGGTCTTGCCGGCGAGCAGGCAGACCGTGATGTCCTTGGCGGCGGCAGCCGTGCTGCCGAGCGCGACGGCCAGTGCGGCCGCGGCCAGCGCCTGGCCGGCATGGATCTTGATCATGGGACGTTCTCCCGTCGTCACGTTGGCCGGGGCGCATGCGGCCCCGTCGCGGCGCAGTGTGGACCGGATCGAGCGCCGATAGGGAGGGGTAAAGGGATCATCGCCCGAGGTTTTTCGTCTATGTCGATGTGACGACAGGCTTGAACCGCGGCGCAGGATCGCGTATTCACCTCGCCTCGTAGGGCGCGTGGGCCACAAGCCATGTCCCCGGCTCATTGCCGGATGCCCGCCGAATTTCTTTTCAGGTCGCGCGCGCGGCCACCGAAGCGAGACTGGACCGATGAAGATCCGCAACTCCCTCAAGTCGCTGCGCGAGCGTCACCGCGACAACCAGATCGTGCGCCGCAAGGGCCGCGTCTACATCATCAACAAGACCCAGAAGCGCTACAAGGCGCGCCAAGGCTGAGCATCAGGGGCTGCAAGGCTCCGATCTCGGAATGGTGAGGGGGCGTCCGGCCGCGGGCGCCCTTTTCGCATGCGACGGCCTTTGACAGCGCTGCGACGGTCCCTAAACTCAGCGGCATGATCCGTCGCTCATCGCTCATCATCGCTGGCCTCGCCGCACTTGCGGCCCTGCCGGCTCTTGCGCAGCCTGCGCAGGCTCCTCCAGGGCCGCGTGCGTCGAAGCCGCCCGGCAAGGAGTTGCCGCCGCCACCGCCGCGGGCCGCCACCCTCGACGACCTGTTCGAGCGACTGGTGCGCACAAAGGATGAGAGCGAGGCCAAGGGCATCACGGCAAGCATCCAGCGCCGCTGGCTCCGGTCCGGCAGTGAGACAGCGGACCTGCTGATGAGCCGGGCGATGCAGGCAGTCGAGGCGAAGGACCAGGCGCTGGCGATCGAGATCCTCGACCGAGTGGTCGTGCTCCAGCCCGAATGGGCCGAGGGGTGGAACAAGCGCGCCACGGTGTTCTACATGCTTGGGGACGTCACCCGATCCATGGCGGACATCCGCGAGACGCTGGTGCGGGAGCCGCGGCACTATGGGGCGCTGGCCGGTCTGGGTGTCATCCTGCAGTCGAACGGCGACCGGAAGGCGGCCTATGACGTGTTTCGCAAGGCGCTCGCCCTCAACCCGTTCCTGACTGACGTCAAGCAGCAGGTGCAGCGTCTGGAATCGGAACTGGGCGAGAAGGATATCTGACGTCGAACTGGCCGGACAACGCTTCGGCGGGATCGCGGACGGAGCCCATCGAAGCCGGTCGGGGTGGTGCCGTTCCCGATCAGGATTGCTGACCGCCAGGGCCGACAAACGCGATCCGCAGCATGTTGGTGGCGCCCGGCGTGCCGAACGGCACACCGGCGACAATGATGATGCGCTGGCCGGCCCCGGCGAAGTCCTCGGCGAAGGCAAGGTGGCAGGCCCGATCCGTCATGTCGGTGATGTCGCGGGCGTCGTCGGTGACGAGCGCGTGCACGCCCCAGACGAGCGCCAGCCGGCGGGCGGTGTCGACCTTCGAAGTGAGAGCGAGGATCGGCGAATGTGGCCGCTCGCGGGCGATCCGCAGGCCCGTCGAGCCGGAAGACGTCCAGGCGACGATGGCCTTGAGGTCGAGCGTCTCCGCCACGTCGCGCGCGGCGACGGCAATGGCGTCGGCCCCGGTGGGCTCCGGGGTGGCGCGCTGGGCAGTGATGATGGTTCGGTAGACCTGGTCACGCTCCACCTCCTCGGCGATGCGGTTCATGGTTGCCACAGCCTCGACCGGATACTGGCCCGCTGCCGATTCTGCCGACAGCATGACGGCGTCGGCGCCCTCGAACACCGCGGTGGCCACGTCCGATACCTCGGCACGCGTGGGAACCGGCGCGGTGATCATCGATTCCAGCATCTGGGTGGCGACCACGACCGGCTTGCCCAGCCGGCGGGCGTGGCGGGTGATGCGCTTTTGCAGCCCCGGCACCTTCTCCAGCGGCATCTCGACGCCAAGGTCGCCGCGCGCCACCATCAGCGCGTCGGAGATCTCGATGATCTCGTCGAGCCGGGCAATGGCCTGGGGCTTCTCGATCTTGGCCATCACGAGCGCCCGGCCGCGCGCCGTCTTGCGCACCTCGGCGACGTCCTCCGGCCGTTGCACGAAGGACAAGGCGATCCAGTCGATCCCGGTGTCGAGGGCCGCCTCGAGGTCGGAACGGTCCTTCGCCGTCATGGCCGAGACGGGGATCGTGGTGTCGGGGAGGCTGACACCCTTGCGGTTGGACATCCGCCCGCCGATCTCGACGCGCGTGACGGCGCGCTTTGCGGTGGCCTGCGTCACCGTCAGGCGGATCTTGCCGTCGTCGATCAGCACCGAATGGCCGGGCTCGAGCGCCTCCAGAATCTCGGGATGCGGCAGCTGGACCCTGCCGGTATCGCCCTGGGCCTTGCTGCCGTCGAGGACGAAGCTCTGCCCGGCCTCCAGCACCACGGCGCCGTCCTTGAACTCGCCGACCCGCAGCTTGGGACCCTGCAGGTCGACGAGGATGCCGATGGGCCGGCCATAGCGCTTCTCGACCGCCCGGATCTGGGCGACGCGCTCGCGCATCACGTCGTGGCTCGAATGGCTCATATTGATGCGGAACACGTCCGCGCCGGCCTCGAACAGCCGCCCGATCATCGCCTCGTCGCAGGAGGCCGGTCCCAGCGTCGCCAGGATCTTCACGCGGCGCAGTCGTCGCATCGGGCCCTCCCGGGCTGTTGCCGGCCTAGCGCGGTACCGGGCGTGTCGTATCGGTCAGCTGGACGGTCCAGCTCTTCTGCTCGCCGGTGTCGATCTCGAAGAAACCTGACCGCTCATGGCCGCGGGCAAGGCAGTCCTCGGTGCCGCGAATCGTGAACTCCTTGTCGCGGATGCACATGAAGGTCTTGCCACCCCACTCGCCGCCGCGATCATAATCCTGTGCAAAAATGTAATAGAACCGCGCCGCGAGGTCGCCCTTGAGCAGCGTCTCGCACTCGTTCTGCTTCAGGTTCCACCAGCCTTCGGACTGCCAGCCCTGGGCGTCGCGATAGCCGAGCGCCACGCCGACCCGGCTCTGCGTCATGTTGCACAGGCGCAGGTCAGCGCTCGCGGGGACCGCGGAGGCGAGAAGGGTGGCGAAGGCGGGCGCCACGGCGCAGGCAGACAGGCGGGGCAACGGCAAGGCCATGGTCTCGTCAGGCGCGGCGGGCGGAAGGCGCGACGCGGAAGCTGCGGCGCGCGATGTGACGAAAGCGCGGGCCGCCTGTCAACCGATCAGCACCACGCGGATGTCGTTGACGTTGGTCCGGGTCGGCCCGGGCACGAGAAGATCGCCGAGGGCGGCAAAGAAGCCGGACGAATCATTGTCAGCGAGCATGGCCTCCGGGTCGAGACCCGCAGCCCTGGCGCGCGCCAGCGTCGTCGGATCGACAAAGGCGCCCGCCGGGTCCTGCGGGCTGCCGCCGCCGCCATCCGTGCCGTCGGTGTCGCCGGCAACCCCGCAGATCCCCGGCGTGCCAACCAGCGCGACTGCCAGGGCGAGCGCATACTCCTGGTTGGGGCCGCCGCGGCCGCTGCCGCGGATCGTCACCGTGAGCTCGCCGCCCGACAGCAGCGCTACCTTCCGGCCCTCGCGTGCGAAGGCGATGGCGCGGGCGGCGTGGTCGGCGGCGACCTCGCTGGCCTCGCCCTCGAGGTCGGCGCCGAGCAGGACGGTCTCGTAGCCGGCGGCCCGTGCAACCGTGGCTGCGGCCGCAAGGGCATCGGCCGGGCGCGCGATGATGGTGAAGCGGCTGGTGGCGAAGGCCGGATCGCCCGGCTTGGGCGTGTCGGCGACGCCATCTGCCAGCAAGGCGGTGGCGGCGGGCGGCATGTCGAGCCCATGCCGGGCGACGACGGCCCGGGCCTGCGCGAGGGTCGAGGAGTCGGGGACTGTCGGGCCGGAGGCGATGACCGAGGGGTCATCATGCGGGACGTCCGAGATGGCGAGCGTCACCAGCGTGGCGGGGGCGGCCTGCACGGCAAGCCGGCCGCCCTTGATCCGCGACAGGCGCTTGCGCAGCGTGTTGATCTCGCCGATGGCGGCGCCCGAGCGCAGCAGGCGGCGAGTGATCCCCTGCTTCTCCTGCAGGGTGAGGTCGCCGGCGGGCGCGATCCAGTTGGCGGAGCCGCCGCCCGACAGCAGCACGAGGACGAGATCGTCCGCGCCGGCCGAAGCGGCCAGATCAAGCACATCCCGCGTTGCGGCGACGCCGGCGGCGTCCGGCACCGGGTGTCCGGCCTCGACCAGCCGCACAGGGCCGGTCGGTTCGCCATAGCCGATGCGGGTGACGGCGATGCCTTCGAGGCGGCCGGGCGTCTGCGCCAGCAGCGGCGCGTAGTGCGCCACCGCGACCGCGGTCATGCTGGCAGCGGCCTTGCCGGCCGCCAGCAGGATGATCCGTCCCGGCTCGGGTGGCGGCGGCGGCAGCGCCGCAGGCAGGCATGAGCGCGGATGGGCGGCTGCGACGGCTGTGTCGTAGAGGCTGCGCAGCAGCTCGCGATGGGTATCCTGGGGGCGCATGGGCTGATCCTGGCCGTGGCGCCGCGGAAACCGCTTCCCGTGCGCCATCTCCCGTCCTATTCCATGGGGGGCAGGCCGTCGACAGGCTGCGATGCGCGGAGGGATCATGACCAGCGCGCCTCCCGAGGCTCCCGTAGAGGTCATTGCAGGCGATTCGGCATCCGGGGTCGTCGTGATCTGCGACCATGCGTCCAACGCCATCCCGTCGGACTACGGCACGCTCGGCCTGCCGCCGGGCGAACTGCAGCGGCATATCGCCTATGACATCGGCGCGGCCGCGATGAGCCGCAGCCTTGCCGCCGCGCTCAGGGCGCCGGCGGTGCTCAGCACCTTCTCGCGGCTGCTGATTGATCCCAACCGCGGCGAGGACGACCCCACTCTGCTGATGCGGCTGTCGGATGGGGCCGTGGTGCCGGGCAATGCCCGTGCCGACGCAGCCGAGGTCGAGCGTCGGCTGGCGCGGTTCTACCGGCCCTATGACAGGGCGATCGCGGCCGCGATCGAGACGGTGTTCGCCAGCGGCTTCGTTCCTGTCATCGTGTCGCTGCACTCCTTCACGCCGGCCTGGAAAGGCGTGCCGCGGCCCTGGCACGTCGCGGTGCTGTGGGACGGCGACCCCCGCCTGCCGCTGCCGCTGATCGAGGCCCTGCGGGCCGGGGGTGATCTCGTCGTCGGCGACAATGATCCGTATGACGGGGCGCTGGCGGGAGACACTGCGCACCGGCATGCCACGCTGCGGGGGCTGTCGAACGTGCTGATCGAGGTGCGCCAGGACCTCATCGCCGCGGAGGCGGACGCTACCGCGTGGGGGAGGCGGCTGGCCGACGTTCTTGCGCCGCTTCTGGCCGATCCGGCCCAGCACCGGGTGGAGATGCACCGCAGCCGCACCGATACCCGCCACCGGGCACCCTACCGGGGCACCTGAACAGCCCGGCATCCACAGGCGCGTGTCCAGTCTTCATCCTGAGGCTTGACCCGGACGCCGCTTTGGCCGAAACCGCTCGCCTCCCTGATCCGACGAGGCGCTGACCCATGGACACTTCGATCGCGGCCGACCAGCTCAAGGCGTTCATCGAGCGCATCGAGCGGCTCGAGGACGAGAAGAAGGCGCTCGCAGACGATATCAAGGAGGTCTACGGCGAAGCCAAGGGCACGGGCTTCGACACGAAAATCATGCGCAAGATCATCAGCCTGCGGAAGAAGGATCACGCCGAGCGGCAGGAGGAGGAGGCCATCATGGAGCTCTACCTGCAGGCCCTCGGCATGGAAGCCTGAGTGCAGGAGATCGCCCCGATCATTCTTCGGCGGGCTGGAAGCGCTGGCTGGGAACGGGCTTGACGGCGGGACCGGTGAACCGGTCGGGGCGCAGGTCGAGCGGAGCCCGGCCGAATCCCATCGCAACCGCCATCGCGGGCTTCTCCGCCGCACCCTCGGGAGCCGTGCCGGTGGAGCGAGCACGGGTCGTGCGGACCGTCGGGCGCCCGGCCGGCATCGAACCGAGGCTGGTCTGCGCGAACAAGGCCTGCAGGCCGTTGCGGTCGAGCGTGGTCGAGCCACCGGCCGCGGCCGTGCTGCCGCTCACGACCGGATCGGCCGCGACCTGGACCGCCCAGGGGCGCGCGGGTGGCAACGGAACGTCCGCCGGGACGGGTGCCGGCCCTGCCATCGCGCCTGGAGCCGTACTTGTGGCCGCACCCGCGGCCGGAGCCTGAAACGCTGGCGCGACCGGATCGAGCGATGCGATCGCGACGGGGCGGGCGGGCGGCAGCGGAACATTGGCAAACACTGGCGCCATCGATGCCGGCAGCAGGTCGGAGGGGCGCAACGGGGGCATCGGAACGGCGGCGACACGCGGCGTCGCCTCGACGGCCACCCCGGCCGGGCCTCGCTGCAAGCCCGGCGCCGGCTGATCCGGCGCGGCCGGGCGTGCCGTCGGCGGCGTTGGCACGTCGACGGAGCGCACGGACGTGGCAGGAGCCGGCGTGGCCATGGCAGTCACGGCAACCGTTGGCGCCGGCGTCTCGGTGGCCGGAGCGGGTCGCACCACGGTTTCGGGGCGCGCGCCACGTCGCGCCGGCGGCGGGCTCGGTTCGACCACGGCCGCCGGTGTAACCCCGACATAGCGATCGTCTCCGGACGTGGACGGCGCATACGCGTAGGACGCCGCGGGCGCCCGTGCCGCCACCTTGCGTCCGCGCGGACCGCGGATGATCTCCTCGTCTTCCTGCTCGTCGATGCCGAACAATGCGGCGAAGAAGCTCTTGCCGCGGCGGCTCGACACGACCGGGCCGGTGCCTTCCTCGCCCGATCCGTAGGCATAGACCGTGCCGCCTGCGGAAATGACTTCGGCGGCGGCCTCCTCGTAGCGCGGCATCGGCTTGCCATCCATCGGCAGGTGCACGGTCTTGCCGTCGGGAAACAGGCGCGTGAGCTGCTCACGCGACAGGCGCGGCCAGTGCCGGACGCTGCCGGCGTCGATATGCACGAAGGGGTTGTAGGCCGAGGGGTAGTAGCCGACGCCGCCGCGCTGCATCCGCAGCGCGATCTCGCGTACCCGGCCCATGGAGACGTCGGGCAAGTAGAAATCCATCGCCTTGCCCATCATGTGCTGGGAATGCTTGGCGACGGCGCGTGACCGGCGGCGGAGCATCGCGTTGGTTTCGGGAGCCCGGTAGGCGGAGACGACGTGCAGCGGTTCCTGCGCACCAACCTCGCGATGCACCTCCCAGACGATGTCAAACAGCCTGGGGTCCATGGTCGTCGGCTGATCCTGGCGCCAGTCGCGCAGCATCCAGCTCAGCTTTTCGAGGCCATCGCGATCAAACACGCCATTACGCTTGAAGGTGATGGTCGCGCTTTCCTTGGTGTGGGTGTGATAGACGGGCAGCGAACGGGTGCTCCCATCGGCCACAGCATTGCCGACCGTTCCCGTGCCCGCCAGCAGAACCGTCAGGGCGGCGGCGGCGGGCATTGCCTGACGCAGGCAATTCCGCAATGCGGCCGCGGTGCGTCGGGTACGCGACAACCGCAAGATTCAATCCATTCGTTGGCGGGAGGGGTTGGCAAGGGCCACCCGACCGGCACGACTGCTGACCAGAAACTTGCGGAAAACACTTAACGGCACGTGAACGCCCCCACCGACGCATCCCACCACAGCGGCGGGTACCCGTCAAAGATGGCAGAAAAGGGTCCTTTTCGCGGCCGCCGCCATGATCGGGATCAAGCCGGGTGGTTCAGCGTCGCATGTCGGCGTAGCGGCGCCCATCCGCCGACAGGCCGAGCGCCATCTTGACCCGGCCGTCATGGCCGTAGAGATCCTCGCGGCGCTGCAGCTGTCCGTCGTCGTCGACGAACACGGTGAAGTAGCCGAGATGGACAGGCAGGTGCTTGGTCAGCCGGATG
>JBMOJG010000058.1:0-9324 GCA_049316925.1 Alsobacter sp.
CGACCCGAAGAGCCCGAACATCGTCGTCTTCTCGCCGGCCAACGGGCCGCATGGCTATTTCGCCCGGATGGGCTGGCTGCCGTCAGGCGGCACCGAGGTGCCCACCAGCCAGACGGTCTGGACGGCGGACCGACAGACACTGACCGATACGACGCCTGTGACGCTGAGCTGGGACAACGGCAAGGACCTGGTGTTCAAGCGCGTCATCTCGATTGACCCGAGCTTCATGCTGACGGTCACCGACAGCGTCGTGTCCAAATCCGGGAGCGAGGTCGCGCTTTCGCCCTACGGGCTGATCCGCCGCTTCGGCACGCCGGTCACGCAGGGTTACTATATCCTGCACGAGGGCCTCCTCGGCGTGCTCGGCGAACAGGGCCTCAAGGAGGTCACCTACGCGACCCTCGACAAGGACCCGCAGCTGTCGGCCACCGAGCGGGGGCAGATCTTCAAGGACGCGGTCGGGGGCTTTGTCGGCATCACCGACAAGTACTGGGCCTCGGCGATCGTGCCGGAGCAGACCACGCCGTTTGACGCCCGCTTCACCGTGACGGTGCCGCCGACCGGCCAGCGCTCCTACCAGACCCTCGTGACACTGCCGCAGCTCAAGGTCGCGCCTGGTGCAACCGCCAGCTCGACCACGCGGCTGTTCGTCGGCGCCAAGGAGGTCAACACGATCGACGGCTACGAGCGCTCGCTGGGGATCAAGCGCTTCGAGCTGATGATCGACTGGGGCTGGTTCTATTTCATCACCAAGCCGCTGTTCCGGGTGCTCGACTTCATTTACCGGATGCTCGGCAATTTCGGCGTCGCGATCCTGATCGTGACCGTGCTGGTGAAGGCGGTCTTCTTCCCGCTCGCCAACAAGAGCTACGCCTCGATGGCGAAGATGAAGGCCGTGCAGCCGCAGATGCAGGCCCTCAAGGAGCAGTACCCCGACGACCGGGTGAAGCAGCAGCAGGAGCTGATGGAGCTCTACAAGCGGGAGAAGATCAACCCGCTGGCAGGCTGCCTGCCGGTGCTGATCCAGATCCCCGTGTTCTTCGCACTCTACAAGGTGCTGTTCGTCACGATCGAAATGCGGCACGCGCCGTTTTTCGGCTGGATCCGCGACCTCGCGGCGCCGGACCCGACATCCCTCTTCAACCTGTTCGGCCTGTTGCCATTCAGCGTGCCGGAGTTCCTGCTGATCGGCGTCTGGCCGATCATCATGGGCTTCACGATGTTCGTGCAGATGAAGATGAACCCGGAGCCGCAGGATCCGGTCCAGAAGACGATGTTCACCTGGATGCCGGTGTTCTTCACCTTCCTGCTGGCGTCGTTCCCGGCCGGGCTGGTGATCTACTGGTCCTGGAACAACCTGCTGTCGGTGCTGCAGCAGTACGCCATCATGAAGCAGCAGGGCGTGAAGGTTGAGCTGTGGGACAACCTCAAGGGGCTCATTCGCAAGGGCGCCGGCGCAGCTCCGGAGCCGACTGCGGCTGCGACGCCTGCGGCCACGGCCAATCCGGCTCCGGCCAAGCCGGCCGGCAAGCCGAAGTCCGACAAGCCCAAGTGAGCACCGCTGCTGAGGATCCCGCCCTCACGGAGGCGGGCCGCAAGCTGTTTGCCGGGGAGGCCGGATTCTTCTTTGCGGCCGTCGACATCGACGGCCTGCCCCCGATGAAGGGCCTCGAGATCGCATTCGCGGGCCGTTCCAATGTCGGCAAGTCCAGCCTCGTCAACGCGCTGACCGGCCGCAAGACGCTGGCCCGGACGTCGCATACGCCGGGGCGTACCCAGCAGCTGAATTTCTTTGACGTCTCCGGTCGTTTCACCATGGTCGACATGCCGGGCTACGGCTATGCGGCCGTCGGCAAGGAGAAGGTGGCGGCCTGGACGGGGCTGATCCACGACTATCTGCGTGGCCGGGCCAATCTCGCCCGCGTGTTCGTGCTGGTCGATGCCCGGCACGGGTTCAAGCCGGTGGACGACGCGGTGCTGGATACGCTCGACAAGGCAGCTGTATCCTACCAGATCGTGCTGACCAAGGCCGACGAGGTGAAGGCCGCTGACCGGGTGGCGCGCCTGACGGCCACGCAGGCCGCGATCGCGCGGCGCCCGGCGGCCTATCCCGAGATCCTGCTGACGTCGAGCCGCGACAATCTCGGCGTGGCCGAGTTGCGGACCGGCATCGCCCGCCTGCTGGCCGAGCGCGGCGAACTGTGAGCCGGACGGGCCGGATTGTGCTGGCGGCCGGGGGCCTTGCAGGCGCGGCCGGCGTCGCGCTGGCGGCCGTCGCCGCGCATCGCGGCGGCCCGAACCTGGCCGTCGCGGCGCAGATGCTGCTGGTGCACGCCGCGGCGCTGCCGGCGCTTGCGGCCGCGGCAGCGACTGTCGCGGGTTCGCCGCGGATCACCCTTGCGGGCGCCGGACTGGCCGGACTTGGAACGGCCCTGTTTGCCGGAACCCTGGCGCTGGGGGACATCGCCGGCGTCCGACCGTTTCCGATGGCGGCGCCGTCCGGCGGCACGCTGATGATCCTCGGCTGGCTGGTCGCTGCGGCGGGCGCATTCGGCACGCGGCGGGGCGACAGCGGAAACGGATTGCGCTAAACCTCGCGAGCCCTCGACCGAGCCATGCGATTGCCCATGACCGACATCCTCGACCCCCACCTGCAGGCACAGATCCTCGTGCAGGCCCTGCCTCACATGCTGCGCTACGACGAAGCCACCGTCGTGGTGAAATATGGCGGCCACGCCATGGGCAACGAGCAGGTGGCGCGCGACTTCGCCCGCGACATGATCCTGCTCGAACAGTCCGGTGTGAACCCGGTCGTGGTCCATGGCGGCGGCCCGCAGATCGGCGCCATGCTGACCAAGCTCGGGATCAAGAGCGAGTTCTCGGCCGGTCTTCGCGTCACCGACAAGGCGACAATCGAGGTCGTCGAGATGGTGCTGGCCGGCCTGATTAACAAGCAGATCGTCGGCTTCATCAATGGCGAGGGCGGCCGCGCCATCGGGCTGTGCGGCAAGGATGGCAACATGGTGATCGCCCGCAAGGTGATGCGCACCGTGGTCGATCCCGACAGCAACATCGAGAAGGCGGTCGATCTCGGCTTTGTCGGCGAACCCGAGAAGGTCGACCGCGCGGTCCTCGATGCACTGCTTGGCCGCGAGGTGATCCCGGTGCTGGCACCGGTCGCCAACGGGTCGGACGGCCAGACCTACAACGTCAATGCCGACACGTTCGCCGGCGCCATTGCCGGGTCACTACGGGCCAAGCGGCTGCTGCTGCTCACCGACGTGCCGGGCGTGCTCGACAAGAACAAGCAGCTGCTCAAGGAGCTGACGATCGAGCAGTGCCGGGCGCTGATCGCCGACGGCACGATCACGGCGGGCATGATCCCCAAGGTCGAGACCTGCATCTACGCCCTCGAGCAGGGCGTCGAGGGCGTGGTGATCCTCGACGGCAAGGTGCCGCACGCGGTTCTGCTTGAACTTCTCACCGACCACGGTGCCGGCACGCTGATCACGCGCTGACGACGCTTGCGCTTCCTTAACGGGCGTGGCGGCAGGATCATCCTCCCGCCACACTCCCGACGGCTTCGGCGGGAATGAATGCAGGTCCATGACCCAGGCCTTCCCTCCGCCGCCCCTCCCCGTTGACGCGCCGCCGGCTGGCTTCGACCATGTCGACTGCTGGGTCTTCGACCTCGACAACACGCTGTACCCGCATGAGGCCCAGCTCTGGCCACAGGTCGACGCGCGCATCACGCTGTTCGTGACGGACTTTTTCGGCATTGACGGGCTGTCGGCCCGGGCGCTGCAGAAATACTACTACGAGACCTACGGGACGACGCTGAAAGGCCTGATGGAGGAACACGCCATCGAGCCGGCCGAGTTCCTCGATTTTGCCCACCAGATCGATCTGTCGCTGCTGGATGCCGATCCCGGCCTCGGCGACGCCATAGCGTTGCTGCCGGGACGCAAGCTGATCCTCACCAACGGCTCGGAGCAGCATGCCCGCAATGTTGCCGGAAAGCTCGGCATCCTCGGGCATTTCGAGGATATTTTCGACATCGAGGCCGCTAACTTCGTCCCCAAACCCGAGGCGCGGACCTATGAGCGGTTTCTCGACCGCCATCAGGTCGACCCGATGCGCGCCGCGATGTTCGAGGATCTTGCCAAGAACCTCGTCGTACCGGCCGCGCTGGGCATGACGACGACGCTGGTTCTGCCGAAGGTCTACGACCCGTTCCGAGAGGCGCACGAGCAGGCTGCCGTCACCGCGCCCTATGTGCATCACACCACCACCGACCTCGCCGGCTTCCTGCAACGGCTGCTGCCGCGACCGACGGTGGCGTGACAGGCACGCGTGGCGTTGCTAAGGACGCGCAGGATCACGCCAGCGACGGACCCCCGCCATGCCGCACACTGCCATCGCCGCCATCATCGACCACGCCTGGGAGATGCGCACCGAAATCGGCTTCTCGACCAAAGGCGAGGTGCGCGAGGCGGTCGACTGGACGCTCGAGCATCTCGACAGCGGCACGCTGCGGGTGGCCGAGCCGGCCGGCGACGGCTGGGTCGTCAATCAGTGGCTGAAGAAAGCCGTGCTTCTTTCGTTCCGCCTGAATGACAACCGGATCATGGGCAACGGCCCTGGCGAGGCATCCTGGTGGGACAAAGTGCCGTCGAAGTTCGAGGGCTGGGGCGAGAACCGCTTTCGCGATGCCGGCTTCCGGGCGGTGCCCAACTGCACGGTGCGTCGCGGGGCCTATATCGGGCCCAACGTCGTGCTGATGCCGTCCTTCGTCAATATCGGCGCGCATGTGGGCGCGAACACGATGGTCGACACCTGGGCAACCGTCGGCTCCTGTGCGCAGATCGGCAAGAACTGCCACCTGTCGGGCGGTGTCGGCATCGGCGGCGTGCTGGAGCCGCTGCAGGCCGGCCCCGTGGTGATCGAGGACGACTGCTTCATCGGCGCGCGCTCGGAGGTTGTCGAGGGCGTGCGGGTGTGCCAGGGCGCCGTGCTCGGCATGGGTGTCTATATCGGCATGTCGACGAAGATCGTCGACCGGGCCACCGGCGAGATCCACATGGGGATCGTGCCGCCCTATTCGGTTGTCGTCTCCGGGACGATGCCCGGCAAGCCGTTCCCCGACGGGACGCCCGGCCCGTCGCTCTACTGCGCCGTCATCGTCAAGAAGGTCGACGAGCGGACGCGGTCGAAGACCAGCATCAACGAGCTCCTGCGCGACTGAGCCGCGTGCAGGCCGCCGTCCCCTTCGACCCGCGCGACCCTGTCGCGCTTACCCAGGCGCTGGTGCGCTGCCCGTCGGTGACGCCGGCGGAGGGCGGGGCGCTGGCGCTGCTGGCCAGCGTCCTCGAGACGGCGGGCTTTGCCGTGCACCTGCCGGTTTTTGCCGCGTCCGGCACACCGGACATCACCAATCTGTACGCGCGCATCGGCGCGGACGGCCCCTGCCTGGTGTTCGCCGGCCACACCGACGTGGTGCCGCCGGGCGATGCCGCGCGCTGGAGCCGCGACCCGTTTGGTGGAGAAATTGCCGACGGCCTGCTGTATGGCCGCGGCGCCACTGACATGAAGGGCGGCGTGGCCGCTTCGGTATCGGCCGTCCTGAACCACCTTGACGCCTGCGGCGGGGCGATCCCCGGCGCGATCGCGTTCCTGATCACCGGCGACGAGGAAGGGCCCGCGGTCAACGGCACGGTGAAGCTGCTGGACTGGGCGAAGGCGCGCGGCGAGCGCTTCGACCATTGCGTGCTGGGCGAGCCGACCAATCCCGACCGGTTCGGCGAGATGATCAAGATCGGCCGTCGCGGATCGCTGACCGGCCGACTGACCGTCGAGGGTACGCAGGGCCATGTCGCATACCCGCACCTTGCCGACAACCCGATCCGCGGGCTGCTGCGGCTCGTCGACGCGCTGCTGGCGACGCCGCTCGACCAGGGCACGGCACATTTCAGCCCGTCCAATCTGGAGGTTGTGACGGTCGACGTCGGCAACCCGTCCACCAACGTGATCCCGGCGCTGGCGCATGCGGTGTTCAACACCCGCTTCAATGATCTTTGGACGGACCAGAGCCTGGCGGCTGAAATCAGCGGCCGGCTCGAGCGCGCGGCCGGCAATGCGGTTCGCTATCGGGTCACGTTCGATCCGAGCAATTCGGCCGCGTTCCTGACGGCGCCAGGGCCCTTCGTGTCGCTCGTCTCCGAGGCCGTCGCAGCCGTCACCGGCACGGTCCCGACCCTGTCGACGACCGGCGGCACCTCGGATGCACGGTTCATCAAGGACCATTGCCCGGTGGTGGAGTTCGGCCTTGTGGGCCGCACCATGCACCAGATCGACGAGCATGCGGCCGTGGCCGACATCGTCGCGCTCGAAGCGGTCTATTGCGCCATTCTGGCGCGCTACTTCGCCTGAGGGCCGGCCGGAACCGTCGGTGTTCACAAGCCGTTAACGCTGCGCATCCACCATCGACGAAAGTCGTATTCGGTGCTCTTCTTTTGCAGTGCTGCAACGGAGCATGCGCATGATCCTGTCCGCGGACGAGATCGGCCGGTCGCTGGCCGGCTCCTACAGACTGATGAGCCGGGACGCCACCGGCATGAAGGCGTTCGAGGTCAGCATCGCCGGATTCTGGCGATCCTTCGCCGCCATGCTGCTGACCGCCCCCGCCTTCGTGATCGCGCTGGCGGAGGACCGGCTCCGCGCCGGGCTGCCGCTGGAGGCCGGGCTGTTCGCCGATGGCGGCATCGTCGCCACCCATATCCTGGCCCTCATGGGCGGCTGGCTGGTGTTTCCGCTGGCGATGATCGCCATCGTGCGGCGGCTGGGCCTTGGCCATCGCTATATCGGCTATATCGTCGCCTGGAACTGGTCGGTCGTGCTGGCGACCATCATGCTGTCCGTGCCGCAGGCCCTGCATGTGCTCGGCCTGGCGACCGGCAGCCTGGCGGTGGTGTATGCCACAGCGTTCACGGTCATCGTGGCGCATCACCGCTGGTTCCTGGCAAAGGCCGCGCTCGGTATTTCGGGTGGTGTGGCGGCGCTGCTGGTCCTCGTCGACCTCGGCTTGAGCGGCGCGGTCGGGCTCAGCCTGTCGTATCTGTAGGCGGGTAGTCGACGCCGATCAGATACAGGCCGCAGGACGGCGCCATCGGGCCGCAGCGGCTGCGGTCGCGCGCCTCCAGGGCGACGCCGAGGTCCTCCCGGGTCCAGCGGTCCGAGCCGACGAGCTGCAGCGAACCGACAATCGAGCGCACCTGGTGGTGCAGGAACGAGCGTGCCGAGGCATGCACCCGCACCTCGTTGCCGATGCGCTCGACATCGAGGCGGTCGATCGACTTCACCGGGCTGGCGGCCTGGCATTCCGCGGCGCGGAAGGTGGTGAAATCGTGCCGGCCAACGAGAAGCTGCGCGGCGTCATGCATGGCGGCGGCATCGAGCCGGTGCTTGATATGCCAGGCCCGGTTGGCGTCGAGCGCCAGCGGCGCCCGGCGCGCCACGATCCGGTAGACATAGTGCCGCATCACCGCCGAGGTGCGGGCGTTGAACGTGTCGGTCACGCGGGTCGCCGCGAGGAGCGCGACCGGCGCAGGCCGCAGATGGGCGTTGACGGCGTCGCGCACCACGTCAGTCGGCCAGTCGCGCGCGAGATCGACATGCGCCACCTGGCCGGTGGCGTGGACGCCGGTGTCGGTCCGGCCCGCGCCCTGGATGCGCACCGTCTCGCCGGAGAAGCGGGCGATGGCGTCCTCAAGTGCCTGCTGGACGGTGGCGCCGTTGGCCTGGAACTGCCAGCCGACGAAGGGGGTGCCGTCATACTCGATCAGCAGCCGGTATCGCGGCATCAGCCGAGCCTCGTGCCGGCCGGAACCGGCACGCCACGCAGGAACTCGTCGGCCGGCATCGCGCGCGCCCCGGCGCGCTGGACCTGCAGCAGCCGCACGGCACCCTCGCCGCAGGCGACTGTCAGGGCGCCGTCCAGCATCGTGCCGGCAGGACCTGCGCCCTCCACGCGGGCGGTCCGCAGGATCTTGAGGCGTTCGGGACCACGGCCGAGGTCGATGGTCGCAAAGGCGCCGGGAAAGGGCGACAGGCCGCGGACGCGGTCGTGGACCCGAATTGCCGCCTCGGTCCAGTCGATCCGCGCATCCTCGTTGGCGATCTTCGCCGCATAGGTGACGCCCTCCGCGGGCTGTGGCGTGAAACCGAGGCCGCCGCGCGACAGTGCGGCCAGCGCCCGCGCCATCAGGTCGGCGCCGAGGATGGCCAGCCGGTCATGGACCTCGCCGGCGGTCATGTCAGGGCCGATGGCGAGGCGCTCGACCATGGCGACGGGCCCGGTGTCGAGACCCTTCTCCATCTGCATCACCGCCACGCCGGTCTCCGGATCGCCCGCCATGACGGCGCGCTGGATGGGGGCGGCGCCGCGCCAGCGCGGCAGCAGCGAGCCGTGCAGATTGAGGCAGCCCAGGCGCGGCAGCGACAGGATGCTCTCCGGCAGGATCATGCCGTACGCCACCACCACGGCGACATCGGCATCGTGTACCGCAAAAGCGGCGGCAGCCTCGTCGCCGCGCAGGCTGGCGGGGGTCGCGACCGGAATCCCGAACCGCTCCGCCGCTGCCTGCACCGGCGAGGGGCGCAGCGCCATGCCACGGCCCGCCGGCGCCGGGGCCCGTGTGTAGGCAGCGACCACCTCGTGGCCATGGCCGACGATCTCGGACAGCGTCGGCACGGCAAAATCGGGCGTGCCCATGAAGACGACGCGCAGCATCGGCAGTCCTCGCGCCGTGGTCTTGTCGGTTAGCTGCCCTGCTCGCGGCGGGCGAGCTTGGCGAACTTCTTGATCACCCGCTCGCGCTTGAGACGGGAGATGTGATCGATGAACAGGCGACCCTCGAGATGGTCGATCTCATGCTGCAGGCAGGTGGAGAGGATGCCGTCGGCGTCGATCTCGCAGGAGGCGCCGTCGCGGTCGGTGAACCGCACCTTGACGCGGGCGGGGCGCTCGACCTCCTCGTAATAGTCGGGGATCGACAGGCACCCCTCTTCGTAGGTCGCCGTGTCTTCGGACGACCAGACGATCTCGGGATTGACCAGCGCCAGCGGCTTGCGGGGCTCGTCCTTGCGGGCGACGTCGATGGTGATCAGCCGCAGCGGCACGCCGACCTGGATCGCCGCCAGCCCGATCCCGGGCGCGTCGTACATGGTGGAGAACATGTCGTCGATCAACGACGCCGTCGTGCGATCGAGTTTCGCCACCGGGGCGGAGACCTGGCGCAGCTTGGGTTCGGGGATGACGAGGATCGG
>JBMOJG010000059.1:0-9248 GCA_049316925.1 Alsobacter sp.
GTCGCCGACGGCGTCACTGATGACGATCGGAATGAAGCCATGGCTGCAGCAATCGACGCAGGTGGCACGTACACAACCACTGGTTGTAATGCCCGTCAGGATCAGGCTGTCCACGCCCCAGGTGGTCAGGGTCGAGGACAGCGAGGTGCCGAAGAAGGCACTGGGATACTGCTTGGAGACGACGAGCTCGTCGGCTTCCGGCGTCAGGCCCTTCGGCCAGGCGCCCATCGGGCTGCCGCACAGGAAGTTCTTCAGCGGCTTCGCCTTCTGGTAGAAGCGCCCGCCGTCCAGCGCCTGCGCGTGGTAGACGACATTGGTGAGGATCACCGGCACGCCGGCCTCCCGCGCCGCCGCCCGCACCCGCAGGGCTGAGGCAAAGCAGTCCTCGATCCCCGCGTAGAGATCGCAGGTCGGCTCGAAATAGGCCTCGACGAAGTCGATGAGGATCAGCGCCGGCCGCTGGCCGAAGCCGATGCGGTTGTCGTAGGCGCGCCGATAGTTCTCCTGCAAGTCCTCGGTCATGCCGGTCCGTCTCCCGCAACTGGGCGACCCGCGTCGCCCGTAATCTCGAGCCAGGGCGTCCGGGCGGCGCGCTGCCGCTCGAAGGCCGCGATGTCTGCCGTATCGTCGGCCAGCACCATGCCGATCTCGTCGAGACCCTGCAGCAGCGCGCGGCGGCGATGTTCCTCCACCTCGAACGTGAAGCCACCGCCCGGCCAGGTCACACGCTGGGTTTCGAGGTCGACCTCGACGGTCTCCCGCCGCCGGGCCGCCTCCATCAGGGCGGCATGGTCGGCAACGCCCGCGATCACCGGCAGAACGCCGGTCTTGGGGCAGTTGGCAAAGAAGATCTCGCCGAAGCTGGGAGCGATGACGCAGCGGATGCCGAAATCCGCCAGCGTCCACACGGCCTGCTCGCGGCTTGATCCGGAGCCGAAGCGCGGTCCGGCCACGAGGATGCGGGCGTGGTCGAAGGGCGGCCGGTTGAGCACGAAATCGGGCACCGGACTGCCGTCCTCCCGCCACCTGCGGTCGTGGAACAGGTGTTTCCCCAACCCCTCCTTGTCCAGCAGCAGCAGGAACCGCGCCGGGAAGATGATGTCCGTGTCGACATCGGCGTCTGGGAACGGCGCGGCAATGCCGGCCAGCGTGGTGAAGGGGGTCATGCCAGCATCGTCCGGACGTCGGCGAGATGGCCGGCAACCGCCGCTGCCGCCGCCATCGGCGGGCTCATCAGATGGGTGCGGCCGCCGCGGCCCTGGCGGCCCTCGAAATTGCGGTTCGACGTCGAAGCACAGCGCTCGCCGGGCTGCAGCCGGTCGTCATTCATCGCCACGCACATCGAGCAGCCGGCTTCGCGCCACTCGAAGCCGGCGTCCCGGAAGATCCGGTCGAGCCCTTCCGCCTCCGCCTGCAGGCGCACCGCGGCCGAGCCGGGCACCACCATCGCGGTCACCCGTCGGTCGACGTGGCGCCCTGCCACGACCCGCGCGGCGGCGCGCAGATCCTCCAGCCGGGCATTGGTGCAGGAGCCGATGAACACGCGGTCGACCGCCACATCCTCCACACGCGTGCCCGCCGTGAGTCCCATGTAATCGAGGCTGCGCTGCAGCCGCTGCCGCCGGGCGGGATCGGCCTCGGCGTCGGGATCCGGCACCCGCCCGTCGATCGGCACGGATTCCTCCGGCGTGGTGCCCCAGGTCACGTGCGGCGCGACCGTCGCAAGATCGACCGTCACGGTCCGGTCGAACACGGCGTCGGGATCCGAGCGCAGCCCGCGCCAGTGGTCGAGCGCGCGCTCCCAGGCCGCACCGGCCGGCGCGTAGGGCCGCCCCTCCAGATACGCGAAGGTGACGTCGTCTGGCGCCACCATCGCCACACGGCTGCCGGCCTCGACCGCCATGTTGCACAGCGTCATGCGCGCCTCGACGGACAGGCCCGCCATGGCGGGGCCGCCATACTCGATGGCGTGACCGGCCGACCCGCCGACACCCACCGCGCGGATGAACGCCAGGACGGCATCCTTGGTCTCCACACCGTGCGTCAGCCGGCCCGAGAACGCGACGAGCATGCGCTGTTGCCGCATCTGCCGGATGCACTGGGTGGCGAACACCATCTCGCACTCGCTGGCGCCGATGCCGAAGGCGAGTGCGCCCAGCGCCCCGTGCGTGCAGGTGTGCGAATCGCCGCAGACGAGCGTGGCGCCTGGAAGCGTGAATCCCAGCTCCGGGCCGATGACATGGACGATGCCATGGCGGCGGTCCGTCATCGGGATATAGGGCATGGCGAACGCCTTCGCGTTGTCCTCGAGCCGGCGCAACTGGCGCGAAGCGAGCCCGTCCGGCATCGGGCGCCCGCGGCCGACCGTCGGCACCGCGTGGTCGGCAACCGCCAGATGCGCCTCGGGCCGGCGGAGGGGACGCCCGGCCGCCGCAAGTCCGGCGAAGGCCTGCGGGCTGCTCACCTCCTGCACGAGATGGCGATCGACATAGAGCAGCGCGCTGCCGTCCGCATAGGTCTTGACGACATGCTCGTCCCAGACCTTGTCGTAGAGGGTGCTGGCCATTGCCTCGTCCTTCTCACGGACGTCGTCACGAGCAGTTGTCCGGTCACCGACGCTAGCCCTCTTCGGATCGCCGCACAATCGGTGACGGGCTGGGAGGAGGCGGCTACCGCCTGTCCTGCGGAGGGTACTGCGCCACCTGTTCCCAGCGCCCAGATGGTGTCCCTTCGCTGAGGATCGCAAAAGGTTGCACTTGTCCGGACATCTGGAAGGTCGCTAAATGAGAGCCTTGACATGTTGAAGGGTCCAGGAGGCATCATGCCGCAATCCCTCGCCGAACGCCTGAAGCAGCCCGGGCTCGTCGTCGCGCCCGGCGTGTATGACGGCATCACGGCGCGCATCGCCGACGCGATGGGCTTCGATGTTCTTTACATGACCGGTTTTGGCGCGGTGGCCTCCCATCTCGGCCTGCCCGACGCGGGGCTGGCCACCTACACCGACATGGTGAGCCGCGTCGGAATGATCGCGGGGATCACCAAGACGCCGCTGATCGCCGACGGTGACACGGGCTATGGCGGCCTGCTCAATGTCGAGCACACGGTCCGCGGCTACGAGGCGGCTGGCGCCTCGGGCATCCAGCTCGAGGATCAGGAATTCCCCAAGAAGTGCGGGCACACGCCCGGCCGCAAGGTCATTCCGCTGGCGGACGCCGCCCGCAAGATCAAGGTCGCCGTGCAGGCGCGCCGCTCGAAGGACTTTCTGATCATCGCTCGGACGGACGCCCGCACGGCCCACGGCCTCGACGAGGCGCTGCGGCGCGGTGAAGCGTTCGCGAAGGCCGGTGCCGACATCATCTTCATCGAATCGCCGGAAAGCGTCGAGGAAATGCGCGCCATCACGGCGGCTTTCCACCAGCCGCTGCTGGCCAACATGGTCGAAGGCGGCCGCACGCCGGTGCTGAGCAAGGCGGAGCTAGAGGCGCTCGGCTACAAGATTGGCCTGTTCCCCGGATCGGGCTTCCTGGCCGCCGGTGCCGCTCTGCGCGCCGTCTACCAGCACCTGCACGACCGCGGATCGACCGCCGACTTCAAGGGCGACATCCACGACTTCACCAAGTTCACCCACCTGATGGGCTTCGAGCGGGTGTGGGACTTCGAGAAGGCGAACGCCGAGGATTGACCGCGGCGGCCCCTCGCCCCGTCAGGGCATGAAAGCCCCACCGTTCACCCACAGGGACTGGCCGGTCATGTAGGCGCTGGCCGGTCCGAGCAGGAACAGCACCGGGCCGACCACGTCCTCAGGCACGGCGATCCGCTTGAGCGGGATCATCGCCGAATAGGCGGCGACATCGAGCGTCGACGCATTGCTCTCGTCCGAGCGCCCCGTTCCGCCGCGCAGGAAGGCGGTGTCGACGGCCCCGGGCGAGACGACGTTGCAGCGCACCATGGGGGCATGCTCCAGCGCCAGCGTCTTGGTCAGGGCGATCATGCCCGCCTTGGCCGCCGCGTAGGGCCCGTAGTTGGGCCGGACGAACTGGGCGAGGCCGGAGGCCACGTTAACCAGGCTCGGCGACACGCCCTTGTGCAGCAGCGGCAGGGCGGCGTTGCAGGCCAGGAATGCCGTGCCGAGATTGCCCGCCACCACCGTGGCAAACGCGTCCGGATCGACATCGCGCAGCGGCTTCATGCCGATCATGAACCCGGCCAGGTTGACGAAGCCGTCGAGCCCGTCCCAGCGCGCGCCAAGCGCCTCGAACGCCGCAGCCACGGATGCGGCGTTGCTGCCGTCGACCGCAAGGGCTACCACCCCCTGCGGCGGCGGGTGCCGGTCGATCGAAACCGGCAGGTCGAGCACGGCCACGGCGTCACCCTGCGCCAGCAGCGCCGCGACGAGGCTGCGGCCAATGCCGCCGCAGCCTCCCAGAACCGCGACCCTCATCGCCATGTGGCCCTCCCGTCGCCGATCACTGCGGGCACGCCTCGGCCGGATGCTGGTCGTACAGCGTCCACTGCATGTCCTTGATCTCGATGACGAAGCCGGGCAGCTGCGCATCACGGGCGGCGTTGAAGCAGGTGTTGTCGCCGGTCACGCCGGTGAAGCGGATGCCCTTCAGCGCGTCGCGCACCGCGGTGCGCTCCTGCGCGAGCTTGGCCGGATCGCCGGTCACGCCGGCCTTCTCCATCGCCTGCTTCAGCAGGTAGACGATGTCATAGGCCTGCGCATCGGTGTGGTGCGGCACCTTCTTGGTCGGCATGCCGCGCTTGGCGTTTTCCTCGGCGAACTTCGCCGTGAAGGCCTTGCTGGCTTCATTGCGGTCGGCCCAGAAGCCGGCAACGATGATCAGCCCGTCGGCGTCCTTGCCGAACAGGTCGAGCGCATTGGGATCGGCGAAGATCTGGGAACCGATGACGCGCCCGGTGAAGCCCTGCCGCCGCAGCTCCTTGATCGCCTTTCCGGCGCTGTCGACGGTGGCGGCCAGCGCCACCACGTCGGGCTTGCGCTCGATGATCTGCGCCACCTGCGGCGAGAGGTCGAAGCTCTTGTACTGGAAGGCGACGGGCTCGCCATGGGTGATGCCCGCAGCCTTGAAGATGGCCGGGTAGAACTGCGTGCCAGACGTCGCCGAGACGCGCTCGTCGGAGACGTAGAGGATCTCCGCTCTGTCGATCTTGATCCCCTTGTTCTTCAGCGAGGTGAGGAGCCGGGTGAACTGCTTGCCCTCGTCCTGGGTCAGGCGCCAGGCGTAGGAGAAATTGCCGGTGAGGTTGGGCGCCGAGGCGGCGTTGGGCATCTGCACGATGCCGAGGCGCTCGCCGGTGGGGAAGGCAACCGCCGCCTCGCCCGACGACAGCGGCCCGATGATGGCGAGCGCGCCGTCGTCCTGGACGTACTTCTGGGTGGCGGTGGCCGCCTGCTTGGGATCCGACCCGGTGTCGAACTTCAGCAGCCGGATCTTCTTGCCAGCGATGCCGCCCTTGGCGTTGATCTCGGCCACGGCGATGTCGACGCCCGTCTCGGTGGTCTCTCCGGCCACCTTGAGCGGGCCGGACTTCACCATGGTGAGGCCGATGGTGATCTCCTGGGCCGCCGCCGGGATGGCGGCGAGCAGGAGGCCCATGGCCGCTGCGGACAGCGTGCGGCCGAAGCGGTCGATGCGGTCGATGCTCATGTCGTTCCCCTCCGTTGAAGTCAGGCTTCGGCGTGCCCCAGATAGGCTGAGGCAAGTCTTTCGTTTTCGCGCAGCATCGCCGCGTCGCCCTGAAGGGCGACCCGGCCGAGCTCCATCACGAGCCCCCGGCCAGCGATTTCCAGTGCCATATGGGTGTTCTGCTCGACCAGCAGGATGGCGATCCCCTGGTCGCGCAGCTCGGCGATCAGGCCGAACAGGCGCTCGACGAGCAGCGGCGACAGGCCGAGCGACGGCTCGTCGAGCATCATCAGCCGCGGCCGCGCCAGCATGGCGCGGCTGATCGCCAGCATCTGCTGCTCGCCGCCCGACAGCACCGAGGCCGGCATGCCCCGACGCTGCGCCAGGTTGGGGAAGCGGTTGTAGATGCCGTCGATGTCGCGCGTCACGGCCGCGTCGTCACGGCAGTAGGCGCCCATCAGCAGGTTTTCGTGCACGGTGAGCGTGATGGCGATCTGCCGCCCCTCCGGCACCAGCGCGAGCCCGTGGCGCAGGCGCTGTGGTGGCGTCATCCGGGTCACGTCGATGCCGTCGAACTGCACCCGTCCGGCGGCGCTCGGGACGAGGCCCAGCAGCGCCCGCAGCAGCGACGACTTGCCGGCACCGTTGCTGCCCAGCACGGTGACGATCTCGTCGGCCGCCACTCCGAATGACAGGCCCTTCACCGCGACCGTCCGGCCGTAGCGGACCTCGAGACCCTCGACCTCAAGCAGCATGCCCGGCCTCTTGTCCCGCCACCCGGCGGGTGCCCAGATAGGCCTCCCGGACATCCGGATCGTCCTGCACCCCGGCGGTCGGCCCGTCATAGATGAGGCGGCCGAAGTTCAGCACCACCGTGCGGGTGCACAGGTCGTGGACGAACGCCATGTCGTGCTCCACCACCAGCAGCGTCAGGCCGTCCGAGGCGATGCCCTTGAGGAAGGCCGACAGCTCGGCCGTCTCGCGCGGGTTGAGGCCGGCGGCGGGCTCGTCCAGCATCAGCACCCGCGGGCTGCTCATCAGGGCGCGCACCACCTCGATCTTCTTGCGGATGCCGTAGGGCAGGCCCGACACCTCGGCATCGGGATCAACGTCAATCCCTGCCTCGGCGAGCCGCGCCTCGGCCATGCGGCGCCAGCGGTTGCCCGGCATCCAGCCGATCGGCATCGCCAGGTCGAGGAGCGATGAGGCCTGCACATGCTGGCCCAGCATGACGTTCTCGACCACCGACAGATGCGGCATCAGCCGGATGTTCTGGAACGATCGGCTGAGCCCGGCCCGCACGCGCGAGCGCACCGGCAGCGCGTCGATCCGCTTGCCGGCCAGCGTGATGCTGCCCTCGTCAAGCGGGTAGATGCCGGAGATCAGGTTGAACAGTGTGGTCTTGCCGGCCCCGTTCGGCCCGATAAGGGCGACGCGGCTGCCGGCCTCGATGGCAAAGCCGACGTCGCCGATGACGGTCAGGCCGCCGAAGCGCTTGTGCAGGCGATCGAGGACCAGAAGATCGTTACCCGGCATGGTGAGCCCCCCGTATGGGGCCACCGAACGGACGCCGCAGCCGCGCCGCGATCCGGGCGACGAGGGCGCGGGTGACGATGCCCTCCGGCCGCACCGCCATCATCGCCACGATGGCGACGCCGAACACGATGAAACGCCAGGATCCTCCGACCCGCAGCAGCTCGGGCAGCAGCGTGAAGAACAGCGTTCCGGCGAGTGGGCCCCAGGCCGTCTGCGTGCCGCCGATCAGCACGAACAGCAGGACATAGATCGACAGCAGCGAGTTGAAGTACTGCGCCTCGACAAAGCTGAAATGGTGGGCGTAGAGCGCGCCGGACAGGCCGGCCAGCGCCCCGCCGATGGTGAAGCACGCGACCTGTGTGGCGCGGACATTGACGCCCATGATGGCCGCCACCGGCTCGTCGTCGTGGATCGACCGCAAGGTGAGCCCGAAGCGGGTCGCCATCAGGGCGAACATGAACAGTGTCACCAGCACCGCCGCGACGATCAGCGGCGCGATGTCGAGATGGTCGGGCACGACGATGCCGGTCGCCCCGCCGAAGATCGTCGACTTCAGGAAGTATCCGGCCACCACCTCGCCGAACGCATAGGTGGCCAGCACCATGTAGACGCCCCGCGTGCGCAGCACCGGAAACGAGATCAGGAATCCGACGAGCCCGCCCAGCACCATCGCGGCCGGCACCGTCACCCAGACCGGCTGGAACAGGCTGGCGGACAGATAGGCCGCCCCATAGGCGCCGATCGCCTGGAACCCGGCGCCGCCGAGGTTGAGCTGCCCGGCCGTGGCGCAGACGAAGATCGCATAGGCGAAGATCAGGTTGATGCACAGGATCGCGACGATCCCGGAGGCGTAGCCGCTCATGCGCGCCCTCCCCGCATCACATCTTGCCCTTGCCGACGCTCGGCCGCCCAAAGAGACCCTGCGGCCGCACGATGATGATTACCAGCAGCAGCCCCCACACGCTCATCTGCACCGAATCGCCGCCGAAGAAGTGGATCGACAGCGTCTCGGTGAGACCAACCACCAGCCCCCCGGCGATGGCGCCCCAAATCGATCCGAGCCCCCCGAGCACCATGGCGGCGATCGCCTTGGAGCCGACATTCTCACCCATGAAGGGCGACACCTCGCCATAGTTCACGGTGAACAGCGCACCGGCGAGGCCGGCCAGCAGGCCGCTCAGCACGAACACCACCGGCACGACCCGCCCGACATCGACGCCGAGCAGCGACGCCGTGTCAGGGTTCTCGGCGATGGTCCGCAGCGCCCGGCCCATGCGCGTCCGCCGCAGCACCGCCGTCAGAACTGCTACGATGGCCAGTGCCATCAGGAGGCTCACGAGCTGCGGCAGGCCGATGACGATGCCGAACAGCTGCAGGTCCGCCTTGAACGGCACCGGAAAGCGCTGCGCCTCCGAGCCGAAGGCAACCAGCACCAAGTGCTCGAAGATCAGCAGGAAGCCCAGCGACGAGACCAGCGGGATGGCATGCTCGGTGGCGTCGCCGTGGCGCGTCCGCTGGTACCGATAGGTAAAGCGTTCCACCACCATCGACGCCAGGATGCTGCAGGCGATGCCGACCACCAGCGCCACCAGCCAGCCGAGCTTGCCGGCAAAGACGAACAACCCGGCAGCATTCAGCCCCCACGCCATCATGCCGGCGAGCATGAACATGGTCGGGATGGTGAAGTTGAGGAAGTTCAGCACGCCGATGGTGAGCGTGAACGCCACCGCGACCGTCAGGTAGATGGCTCCGAGCATCAGCCCGGAGGCGATCTGCTGGGCGATGACCTTGCCGCCCAGCGCGGTGCCGAGCACGGCCAGCCCGCAGAAAGCGAGGACCAACAGCGCCGGTTTCGCCAGCGCGGCCCACGGCCTGGGCAGAGCGGCGTCGCTCATGACGGGACGCCCTGCGGGATGTGCGTCGCGTGCTGGCCCCTGTAGCAGGCGGCGACCTCCTCGCGGGTCGCCCACCAGACGCCGTCGAGGCTGCGCGCATAGGCCAGAAAACGGCGCAGCAGGTTGATGCGGTGCGGGACGCCGACGACATGCGGGTGCAGCCCGA
>JBMOJG010000060.1:0-9194 GCA_049316925.1 Alsobacter sp.
CGCCTGCTCGGTGCCGGCAAAATCGATCGGCAGCAGCCAGGGCCGCACCTCGGGTGCGCGATACAGCACGGCGTTGGTCAGGATCTTGAAGTCAGGCCGGATGCGGTTGGCGAGCCATCCCAGGACAATACCGTCGAGAACGCCATACGGATGGTTGGCGACGACGATCACCGGCCCGGTGGCCGGCAGCTGCTGGAGGGCCGCTTCGTCATACCGGATATCGAGGGCGAGGCGCCGGACGCTTCCCGTCCAGAAATCCTCGATGGGTGCGCCGGTACGCTGGTAGTCGCGGTAAAGACGGGCAAGAAGCGGCTGGCCGGTGAGCACCTCGACGGTCCTGACAAGCCCACGCTGCAGCAGCGGCATGCTGGGGTCCGCATAGCTGAACGATGTCATGCTCCCTCCCATCGCGGGACAAACGCCGCGAGGGCGGCCCACGCCAGCGCATGGAAATGAAGCGCTACGCCTGCCATGCGACAGGACGGTGACGTGTTTGCGGGAATATTTGCCATACGTAAAGCCCTGTCATCAAATCGAAGTGGGAATCGGATTGTGGTGGGTTCCTTGTCCGGAGCCGGCGCATGACACAGCTACGCACCCTTGCGAGCAGCGATGCCACAACCGTGGCCCTGGCTCCCGACTCGGGACTGGCACGCGCTGTGGAAGGCCCGTTCCACATCCTGATCGCCACCGACGCCTGGCGCCCACAGATCAACGGCGTTGTTCGGACGCTCGAAGGCCTCGCCGAGGAGGCCCCCCGTCACGGCACGCAGATCAGCTTTCTGACACCCGAAGGGCACCGCTCGATCCCGATGCCGAGCTACCCGGAGATCCGCCTGTCATTGGCGGGCCCCGGCGCGATCGCCCGCCGGATCGAAGAGGCACGCCCCGACGCGATCCATATCGCGACGGAAGGACCGATTGGCTTCTGGGTCCGGCGCTACTGCATGCAGCGCAAGATCCCGTTCACGACCTGCTACCACACCCGCTATCCGGAATACCTGGCTGCCCGCCTGCCCGTGCCGCTGTGGGCGAGCTATGGCTGGCTGCGGCGGTTCCACAATGCGGCAGCCGCCACGATGGTGGCGACCTCCGCGCTGGAGGCCGAACTCGCCGCACAGGGCTTCAATCGCCTGGTGCAGTGGAAGCGCGGCGTTGCCGTCGAGGAGTTCAGCCGCGGCCGGCAGGGCACCTTGCGGCTGCCGAGACCGATTTTCCTGTGCGTGGCACGGGTCGCCGTCGAGAAAAACATCGACGCATTCCTTGAACTTGACCTGCCGGGCACGAAGGTCGTGGTCGGCGATGGCCCGGCCAGGGCCGACCTCGAGGCCCGCTTTCCCCAGGCCGTTTTCCTCGGTGTGAGGGCGGGCCGTGACCTGGCCGACGTCTACGCGTCGTCTGACGTCCTTGTGTTTCCAAGCCGCACCGACACCTACGGCCTCGTGCTGCTCGAGGCGCTGGCCGCCGGCGTACCGGTGGCGGCCTATCCGGTGACAGGCCCCCGCGAGGTTCTCGCCAATTCGGAGTGTGGCGTGCTGGCAGACAACCTTCAGTTTGCAGCGCTAGCCGCCCTCGCGATCCCGCGAGATGCGTGCAAGGCTTTTGCTGCCCGCCACACGCTGGCCGACAGCACGCGGTCATTCATCCAGAATGTTCGGACAGCTCTGGTTCAGGCGACGGCCTGAACCGAACCTCCCCGGCCAGCAGGCCTGAGAAGAGTCTCAGGCCGCCGTCGGAACGCGCACGGCGCGCTCGCGTTCGCCGCGACCGGTCATGCGGACCTCGGCCGGCGTCGTCCATCGGATCAGCTCGAGACGACCGTCGAAATGCTCGACAACGGCGGAGCAGGACTCGACCCAGTCACCGGTGTTCACATAGTCGACACCGTCGATGACCTTGAAGGCCGGATGGTGGATATGGCCGCAAATCACGGCATCGGCCTTGTGGCGGACGGCCTCGGCCGCAACGGCCTGCTCGAAGGCGCCGATGAAGTTCACCGCGCGCTTGACCTTCTGCTTGCTCCACGCCGAGAACGACCAGTAGGACAGGCCGAGGCGCCGGCGCACCCAGCTGATATGGGCGCTGAGCCAGATCGCGAAATCATAGGCCCAGTCACCAAGCAGGGCGAGCCACTTCACGTGCCGCACGACGATGTCGAACTTGTCGCCGTGCAGGATCAGGATACGGCGTCCGTCCACCGTCTGGTGCACCGTCTCTTCGACGATCTCAATGCCGCCGAAGCTTGAGCCCGCATAATCGCGCAGGAACTCGTCGTGATTGCCCGGGACATAGATGATCTTTGTGCCCTTGCGCACCTTGCGCAGCAGCTTCTGCACCACGTCATTGTGCTTTTGCGGCCAGTACCAGCCGGCCTTCAGGCGCCAGCCATCGACAATGTCGCCGACGAGGTAGATCGTCTCGGCCTCGCAATGCTTGAGGAAGTCGAGAAGCAGTTCCGGCTGGCAGCCCTTCGTGCCCAGATGAATGTCGGACAGGAACAGCGTGCGGACGTCCAGGGAGGTCGGCTGGCTCACGGGGCCCTCGCATTTCTAAGCGATCTTTTGAATACCAATACGATTCCCCTGTCATTGAGATGACAGAAGCGAGAAAGCGCAAAATCCGCGACCTCTTGGGTGCAAGCCGATGACCGCCGGGCACAATTCAGGCCGTCGCGTGGCTTCATCCCGACGTCACCTGCCGGGGCTACGTCAGCGTCATCACGGAGGATGGCGATGCGGCTCCTGCAGATCTCTGACACGCACCTTTCGGCCAGCCACGACGCCTTTCGCGACAATGCGGACGCTTTCGCCGACTGGGTGGCATCCCAGGACGTTGACCTGATCGTCCATTCCGGCGATCTCGCCATGGACGGTGCGGCTGATCCGGCCGACCTGCACCACGCCATGGAGTGGATCCGCAAAACCGGCAAGGAGGTGCTGATCGTCCCCGGCAACCACGATGTCGGCGACACGGCAGCCATTCGTCCCGACCAGACCGTCGACGACGCAAGGCTTGCCGCCTGGCGCGATGTTGTCGGCCCCGACCGCTGGGTCAGGGACACCGCGGGCTGGCGCCTGATCGGCCTCAACGCCATGCTGCTGGGCAGCGGCCACCCCGAGGAGGAGCACCAGTTCGACTGGCTGGCCGACGCCCTCGACCATCCCGGACCGATGGCGCTGGTGCTGCACAAGCCGCTGTTCATCGACCATCCCGACGAGGAGCCGCGCGGCTACTGGACGGTCCTGCCAGAGCCGCGGCGGCGGATCCTGGCGCTGATGGCCGGCCGGCCGGTGCAGCTCGTGGCATCCGGACACCTGCACATCCGCCGCACTTTGCGCCGCGGCACCGTCGATCACGTCTGGGGCCCGGCCTCGTCCTTCGTCGTCGGCGCCATGCAGGAGGATCTCGGTGGCGAGCGCTTGCTGGGTGCCGTCAGTTACGAGCTGGCGGACAACGGCGCCTCGCACGCCTTCCTGCGCCCCGGCGGTCTGCGCGAGCACCTGATCGATCCCGTCGTCGACGTCATCTACTGCAAGCCCGCCGCCGGGACGGCCGCCTGAGATGAGATCTTCCGATCCTCTCGCGCTGGCGGCGCACCATGTGCGTGCGAGCGCCGCTCAGCGGACCGGCTGCGCCCGACGCATCAGTGAGCACCGAAGCGGAGGCGGCCGACGCGGCAAGCGATGTGCGCCCGGTCTGACCTTGGTCCGATCCCCCGTACGGGCCCGACGGGACCTTAGGTCGCATCAATGGCGAGGGACCTTGTTCACGCTGTCATGTTGCAGAGGCAAATCTTGGTGCGGAACGTCGTGACCGACGTCAGGGGCACCATGTCCGGAATTGTCCTCGAGGACATCCAGAAATCGTTCGGAACGACCCCCGTGTTGAACGGGGTATCGCTCGTTGTTGCGCAAGGTGAGTTCCTGTCGTTGGTCGGCCCCTCAGGCTGCGGCAAGACCACGCTGATGCGGATCATCGCCGGGCTTGAGGCTGCGAGCAGCGGCAGCGTGCGGATCGGCGGACGCGACGTGACGGCCCTGCGCGCCGCTGACCGTGACGTCGCAATGGTGTTCCAGAATTACGCGCTCTATCCGCACTTGACCGTGCGCCAGAACATCGGCGTGCCACTGATGATGCGCCGGCTGACGGCTCCCGAGCGCATGCCGGTCATTGGAGGCCTCCTGCCTGGCGTGGCCAGCAAGCGCCGCGAAATCAACGCGGATGTCATTGCTGCCGCCGAGATGCTGGGCATCGGCACGCTGCTCGAGCGCAAGCCAGCGCAACTCTCCGGTGGCCAGCGCCAGCGGGTCGCCTTGGGGCGGGCCATCGTTCGCCATCCGCGCGCGTTTCTCATGGACGAGCCTCTGTCCAATCTGGATGCCGCCCTGCGCGTCACCACCCGTTCGGAGATCGTGTCGCTGCATCGCCGCGTCGGGGCCTCGACGGTCTATGTCACCCATGACCAGTCCGAGGCGATGACCATGTCGGACAGGGTGGCCGTGATGATGGACGGGCTGATCCTGCAGGTCGGCACGCCCGAGGACATCTACACCGACCCGCAGGATCTGCGCGTCGCCCGCTTCATCGGCTCACCCTCGATCAACACGCTGGCAGCGGAGATCAGCCAGCAAGGCGATGTGATGGTTGGCAATGTCGCCAGCGGGCTGTGCGCGGACAAGCCCGGCCCGGCTGTGCTCGCGATCAGGCCCGAAGACCTTGCGCCCTCTGCAACTGGAATTGCCGCTCAGGTCGAGCATCTCGAATATCTTGGCGAGAGCCTGCTGGTGCATGCGCGCATTCTTGACAGTGGCGAGCCGGTGATCTGCCGGCTGCCGCCCGAAAGACGCAGCGAGGTCGTGCGCGGCGAACTGGTGCATTTGCGACCAGATCCCTCCAAGGCGCTGTTGTTCGGCAGTGATGCGCGACGCGTGGTCGCCCGTGTGCGGGAGCGAGAGCCCGTGCATGGCTGACGTAGCGATATCGCGGCCTGCTACCGCCGATGCGAAGGCGTCGGACAGACGCACCATGCGCAGCGACACCGGCATTGCGTGGCTGCTGACGATGCCGGCAATCCTGGCCTATCTGGCCATGATCCTGCTGCCCTTGCTGGCGGTCCTGGCGATGGCCTTCACCGACTACGAACTGGGCGCGCGCGGGTTCCGCTGGATCGGGTTCGCCAATTTTGCCGACATGGTCACTGACCGCACCTTCGCAGCCTCGATCCGCAACACCGTGGTGTATTGCCTGTTTGTTGCACCGCTTTCGATCGGCATTGCGCTAGGGCTCGCCGTCCTGATCGAGGCCGGCGCGCGCGGCAGGGCGGTCTGGCGCGCGGTGTTCTTTCTGCCGGTTGTCTCGCTCACGGTGGCGATGGCAACGGCCTGGCAGTACCTGCTGCATCCCAGCATTGGTCCCCTCAACGCGCTGTTGCGCATGCTCGGGGCCGGCACACCCAACTGGCTCGGCTCGTCGGACTGGGTCATCGTCTCGCTCGGCTTCATCGGCGTCTGGGAGAATGTCGGCTTCAACCTGGTGCTGTTCCTGGCCGGGCTGACGGCAATCCCCCGCGAGCTCTACGCCGCCTCGGAGGTCGATGGCGCGCGCAGCAACTGGTCGAAGTTCTGGCTGGTGACCTGGCCGATGCTGGGACCGACCATGCTGTTCGTGATCATCATCACCATGACGCGCTCGATCCGCGTCTTCGACACCGTGCAGACCCTGACGCAAGGCGGGCCCAACAACGCCTCTGAGGTCTTGCTGCGGACGATCTACCAGGAGGGCTTCCACTACTTCCGGTTCGGCTATTCGGCAGCCATCACGCTGGTATTCCTCGTGATCGTGCTGGGCCTGATGCTCGTCCAGACCCGATTGATCGACCGGCGTGTGCATTACGGGTGATGTGATGCAGACAGGCCCGCTCAGCACCGCTGGTTCACTGTTCAGGGATTTGCCCCGTCTGGCGCTTCTGTCGTTCGCGGCCTTCGTGGTCCTCGCTCCCTACATCTGGATGGTTTCGGTTTCGACGAAGCCTCAGGATGAGGTTTTCAAGGCATCTCTCTCATTAATCCCAAACAATTTTGCCATCATCGAAAATTACGGCAAGGTATTCAAAACGATACCAATTTTCACGTTCATCATGAATGGTCTTATTGTTTGCTTCGGGATTCTTTTTTTCCAGATTTTGTTCGCCGTTCCGGCTGCTTATGCGCTGGCGAAACTCAGATTCAAAGGGCGTGAGGCGATCTTCGGCTTCGTCATGCTGGGACTGCTGGTGCCATACCAGACAACCGCGCTGCCGCTCTATCTGGGCATTTTCCACCTTGGTTTGCTTAACAGCTACACGGCGCTGATCGCACCCTTCGTCTGCTCGGTCTTCGCAATCTTCCTGTTTCGCCAATTCTTCCGCGCCATTCCTGATGACCTCATCAATGCTGCCCGCATCGATGGGATGGGCGAATTCTCGATCGTCTGGCGCGTGATCCTCCCAAATGCCCTGCCGGCCGCAACCGCATTCGCAATCTTCTCGGTCGTGGCCCACTGGAACGACCTGTTCTGGCCGCTGATCGTGATCCAGAAGGGCAACCTCTACACGCCGGCCATGGGCATCCTTGCATTCCGTTCTGTCGAGGCAGGCGAGGACTACGGCGCTCTCATGGCTGCCGCCCTGCTCGTCACCGCTCCGCTTGTTTTCGCCTTTCTGTTTGCCCAGCGCCGTTTCATCGAGGGCATCACCATGACCGGGCTCAAGGGTTGAGATCCGGTGTCAACCAGAGGGACCAGACCGATGACCAAAGACACAATGACCACTGACACGCGCGTCAGCCGTCGTCACACGCTGTCCCTGATGGGCGGCGCGGCCGTCTCCATTGCCATGCCGTCGGTTGCGCGGGCGCAGGCAGCCGAGATCCAGGTGCACTACTCGATGCCTGCAATCTTCAAGGAAGCGCAGGACGCCGTGATGGAGGCGTTCGCCAAGAAGCATCCGGAAGTCAAGGCAACCTATGTCAACCCGACGCCGACATACGAGGACGGCGCGCAGTTGCTGCTGCGCAATGCCGCCACCAACTCGATGCCGGAGGTGTCGTTCCAGGGACTGAACCGCCTGAGGCTGTTCGCCGAACGCGGTGTCGCCGTCGATCTCGCGCCGCTGCTCGCGAAGGAAGGTGACCTGGCCAAGCTTGGCTACTCGCCCGCCATTCTGGGCCTCGGCTTCCACGCCAAGGTGCAGTGTGGCCTGCCTTTCGCCACCTCGAACCCGATCAGCTACTACAACGCAACCCTGCTGAAGCGCGCCGGTCTCGATCCGGCCAAGTTCCCGACGACCTGGGATCAGGTGATCGCCGATGCGCAGAAGGTCCGGGCCCTGGGTGACGGCACCGAAGGCATGTTCTTCCGCTGGCCCGGTGATGACTGGATGTTCTCGGCGCTGCTCTACGGCCATGGTGGCCGCATGCTCAACGAGACCGAATCCGATGTCGCCTTCAACGGCCCGGAAGGCTTGGCCGCGCTGCGTCTTCTCGACCGGATGGTCAAGGAAGGCGGTATGCCGAATTTCGCCGGCACGGCCGATCTGCAGGCCTTCAGCGCCGGCAAGCTCGGCATGATGTTCCGCACGACCGCCCAGGTGCGCTCGATCGCCAACTCGGTCGGCAACAACTTTGAACTCGGCACCACCATCATGCCGGTGATCGACGCGACCAAGGGCCGCCTGCCGACCGGCGGTGCCGGCGCCATGATCACCACCAAGGATCCGCGCAAGCTTGAAGCCGCCTGGAAGTTCGTGAAGTTTGCAACGTCGGCAGAGGGCACCACCTTGATGGTGAAGAACACCGGCTATGTGCCGTGCAACCAGCTGGCCATTGATGATCCGAGCTATCTCGGCGACTTCTACAAGGCCAACCCGCTGTTCCAGGCCGCAACCAGGCAGGTTCACCTGATGGTGCCGTGGTACGCATTCCCGGGCCAGAACTCCGTGCGCGTGACGCAGGTGATGGTCGATAACCTTGCCCGCATTGCCGAGCAGAAGGCCACGCCGGAAGCCGTGCTGGCCGACATGGCGACTGAAGTGCGTCGCCTGATCCCGCGTCAAGGCTGATCCGCCCTTGACGCACCCGAAGACGCCCTGAAGATCAGGGCGTCCGACGTGTCGCGGCGCATGCCGCGCTGATCGCCAACAGCCGATACTCAGTCGGCGCGGGCCCGGCCCGTGCCGCCTGATGCCGTTTTGGCGGTCCGGAACATCGTCACAAGGCCCGACAGCCGGTCCATCTGCTCGCTACCCGCCGCGGCCGAGGCCGCACTCCGCTCCGCCATGGCGGCGTTCTGCTGGGTGGCGTCATCGAGCCCGTCAACAGTATGGTGCATCGCATCGATGGCGGCGTTCAGGGCCAGAAGTTCTGCCAGGAACGCGGTCTTGTCGATCACCTTGACGATCCGACCGATCATGGTGGTCGAGGCCTCGATCCGCTGCATCGCCTTGAATGCGCCAGGTCGCCGCCGACCCGGGCCACCCTATGCCTGGCGATCACGGAGGAGAGAGAAGCAACCAGCCCCGCAACGGACAGCGCGATCATCATCCGGGGCCAGCGGCCACTTGACCGCTACACCAACGACCAGCGGCATTGTCTGGATGTCGGGGTGGGACATTCCACGCCAGCGGCGTGCAACACCATCAGGTAATTCAGAGGCCAAATTTGAATAAGAATTCCGATTGTTCATGCGCCGACATGGATGAATTTAAATTCAAAATGATGGATGCCCTTCCAGGATCGACGCCTCGAGGGCGGAATCGGCATATGGTGAAGGCGGGTCTGAGAGGTTGGTCTTGAATCAGTATTGTGTCTGCCGGGCGAGGCAAGCGGGGGCCCGTGCCGTGAACCGGGACCGTCGTCGGTGAGACTGAGCCCAGCCAAACGGATTTCCGTCGTGGCCGCCCTCGGCACCGCCCAGACCCTGGCGTGGGCCTCGACCTATTATCTCCCCGCCGTGCTGGCGACACCAATGGCCCGCGATCTGGCAGTCTCCCCTGTCTGGGTATTCGCCGGCTTCTCCTTCGCCATGGTCATGTCCGCTCTGGTTGGACCGACGGCGGGACGGATGATTGATCGCACTGGCGGACGAGGAATACTCGCAGCGTCAAACCTGGTCTTCGCCTGCGGTCTCCTGTTGCTGGCCATCTGCCGTCGCTGGAGCCC
>JBMOJG010000061.1:0-9174 GCA_049316925.1 Alsobacter sp.
CGACTTCACCTTTACGGGGCGGGCTGCCCACGCCGCCGCGGCCCCACATCTCGGACGCAGCGCGCTCGATGCCGTCGAGTTGATGAATGTCGGCGTCAACTATATGCGCGAGCACATGCCGAGCGATGCGCGCGTGCATTATGCGCTTCTCGACACCGGCGGCATCGCGCCAAATGTGGTGCAGGCGCACGCCCGGGTGCGCTATTCGATCCGGGCGCGCGACCTGCCGGGGATGATCGAGCTCGTCGAGCGCGTTCGAAAGGTCGCCGAAGGCGCTGCGCTGATGACCGAGACCAGCGTCGCCGTCCGGGTGGTCAGCGCCGTGTCGAACGTGCTCGGCAACACGCCGCTCGAGCATGCCTTGCACGCCGCCATGCAGGAGCTGGGCCCGCCGCATTTCGACGAGGCTGACCGAACCTTCGCCCGCTCCATCCGTGCAACCCTGTCGCCACAGGAGATCTCGGCGGTCTGGCATTCAATCGGTCTGCCCGAGACCGATGCGCCGCTTGCCGACTTCCTGGTGCCGCTCGACGTGCAGCGCAACCCGGCCATCGGCTCGACCGATGTCGGGGATGTCAGCTGGGTGGTGCCGACCGTGCAGGTTCATGCGCCCACGGTGGCCATCGGCACGCCGTTCCACACCTGGCAGGTGGTGGCGCAGGGCAAGATGCCGGCGGCCCACAAGGCGATGGTGCAGGCTGCCAAGGCCATGGCGGCGACGGCTGTTGCGGTGCTGGCAGATCCGGCACTGCTGGCCGCCGCCAAGGCCGATCTCGCGGCCCGGACCGCCCGTACCCCCTATGTTTGTCCAATCCCGCCGGATGTTGCGCCGCCGCTCGACATGTCGCGGGGCTGAGAGAACCCATGGCCATTATTGAACAGCGCACCTACACCATCCGTGTCGGCCTTACCGGTGACTACCTCGCGCTCTACGAGGCCGAGGGCTTCGCCATTCATTGCCGCTACCTCGGTCCACCCGTCGGCTGGTTCGTCTCCGAGATCGGCGATCTGAACCAGGTCGTGATGATGTGGCGCTATGAGAGCCATGCCGACCGCGAGACGAAACGCGCCGCCCTCTATGCCGATCGGGAATGGCTGGCGTTCATCCCCAAGACCCGCGCCTTTATAGAAAGGATGCAGAACCGGATCCTGGTGCCGACCAGCTTCTCGCCGCTGCAGTAGCCCGCGGCCTCAGCGCTGTAGGCGACCGACGAGGCGAGCCAGTGCAGGCCTGAGCGGAAGGAACGCACGGTAGGCCCGCTCCAGGAGCGCGGTTGCGATCGGCCGGGAAGCGAGGCGGCCGATCCATCGCCAGCCTGGCAGCGTACACCACAGAGCAGCAAAGCCGGCGGCACCCGACACCAGCGCGCCATCTTCCGTGCGGACATGGAACCGCGCCATGCCAGCATCCCGCGACAGGTCGGGTCCTGGCTCGGCAGCGGGAGACGAGATATCGACAAAGGTGATCGCATCGGCCCCCGCGCAGCGGCGATAATGACCGATTTCTGCGGTGCACAGGGGGCATGACCCGTCAAAATAGACGGTCGTGACGGTGGGGGAGACGCTGTCCATGAGCTCAGTACGGATCTGGCCTCTTGCCGGATTGCAGACCGGCCTGCCCGATCGGTAGGGCCGAAGCGCTGCTCAGCAGCGCGGCGTCGTGCAGATGCTGCCGAGAGCCTTGCTGGCATCGCGGTCGCGCCGGTCCATCTTCCGCTTCATTGCCCGGCCGGCGGCTGTCTGCTCGTAGGGAACGATCTTCGCAGGAGAGGTACGCTCCGGCAACGGTGCCGGACCGGTCGTGCGCGCAGCGGGGGCGGTGACGGGCGGCGCATTCACCGCCTGAGCCATCACGACTGAACCGGTCGCAAAAAAGGTGACCAATCCCAGGGCCAGCATACATTTCATTCTACGAGATTGCCCGCCGTTGCCGTCGGACGCAACTGGCAACGCAACGCTTTCACTCCTGTTGGTGAGTCTTTAGGCTGTTCCAAGGATGCGGGCAGCAAGGATCCGCACCATCGAGGACGCGCCAGCGCTGGCACAGTGCATGCTTGCGCTTCACCACACGCCCGCAGCAGCGACCGGGCGCAGATCTGTATGGGGAGAGATGATGATCAACCGCAGGACGATACTGAAGACCGCTGGAGCCGGATCGCTGGCTATGATCGGCGGCTTCCCGATGCCGGCGCTGTCGCAGGGAGCGAATGCGCGCACGCTGCGCTTCGTGCCCCAGGCCAATCTGGCGAATTTCGATCCGATCTGGGGAACCCAGTACGTCGTTCGCAATGCCGCCGCTCTCGTCTGGGACACGCTTTACGGTGTCGACGAGAAGCTCGTTCCGCAGCGGCAGATGGTGGAGGCCGAGGAGGTTTCGTCCGATGGCCTCGTCTGGACGTTCCGGCTGCGTCCGGGCCTCAAGTTCCATGACGGCGAGCCTGTCCTCGCCAAGGATGTTGTGTCGAGCCTTATCCGCTGGTCGGCCCGTGACCCGATGGGCCTGATGATACGTGCCATCCAAAACGAGATCGTCGCGGTCGACGACCGTACGTGGAGGTGGTCGCTGAAGCGCCCCTACCCGAAGATGCTGCTGGCGCTTGGCAAGAACAACGCGCCCTGCACGTTCATCATGCCGGAACGGATCGCCAAGACCGATCCGTTCCAGCAGATCACCGAATATGTCGGCTCCGGCCCTATGAAGTTCGCCAAGGCCGAATGGGTGCCGGGCGCCAAGGCGGTGTTCGAGAAATTCGCCGACTACAAGCCGCGCGACGAGAAGTCGTCATGGCTCGCCGGCGGCAAGCGGATGCTGGTCGACCGGATCGAATGGGTGATCATGCCCGATCCCGCCACCGCTGCGGCTGCGCTGCAGAACGGCGAGGTCGACTGGTGGGAGAACCCGATCTCCGACCTGGTTCCGGTGCTGCGCAGGAATCGCAACATCAATGTCGATATCTCCGACCCGCTCGGCAATATCGGCGCATTCCGCATGAACCACCTGCATCCGCCCTTCAACAATGTGGGCGTGCGACGCGCTGTGCTCATGGCGCTGAACCAGGAAGATTACATGCGCGCCCTGGTGGGCGACGACACCAATCTGTGGAAGACGCTGCCGGGCTTCTTCACGCCGGATACGCCCCTGTACAACGAGGAGGGTGGCGAAATCCTCAAGGGCAAGCGCGATTTCGATGCGGCGAAGAAGCTGCTGGCGGAGTCGGGCTATTCCGGCCAGCCGGTCGTCTGCGTCGTGGCCCAGGATCAGGCCGTCACCAAGGCGTTCGGCGACGTGACGGCCGACCTGCTAAAGCGGCTCGGCATGAATGTCGACTTCGTCGCCACGGACTGGGGTACGGTCGGTTCGCGACGTGCGCAGAAGACGCCTCCCGGCCAGGGCGGCTGGGGCATGTTCCACACGTGGCATGCGGGTGCGGACTGCATCAACCCGGCGGCCTATACGGCCATTCGCGCCAATGGCGACAAGGCGTGGTTCGGCTGGCCGGACGTGCCGGTGGTGGAGCAGGAGGTCACCGCCTGGTTCGACGCGAAGTCGCTCGACGAGGAAAAGGCGGCGATGAAGCGGCTGAACAAGGCGGCGCTGGACAATGTCGTCTATGCGCCGACGGGCTTCTTCCTCAGCTACCAGGCCTGGCGCAAGAACGTGACGGGCGTGGTCAAGGGGCCGCTGCCGTTCTTCTGGGACGTGGCCAAGGCCTGAGCGGCCAGGCCACGCATCATGCTCGGACTTGTCGTCAGACGGATCGTGTCGACGGTGCCCGTGATGGGCATCGTCGCGCTGTTCGTGTTCAGCCTGCTCTACATCGCACCCGGAGACCCCGCCGCGGTGATCGCCGGGGACCAGGCGTCCCCGGCTGATGTGGAACGTATCCGCCAGGGTCTCGGACTTGACCGGCCGTTCCTGGTGCGGTTCGGGGGCTGGTTCTGGGGCATCCTGCAGGGTGACCTCGGGACGTCGATCTTCACCGGTTTGCCGGTGACGGCGCTGATCGGCCAGCGCATCGAACCGACCCTGTCGCTGATGGTGCTCACCATCCTGCTGTCGGTGACCGTGGCGGTTCCGCTCGGTGTGATCGCTGCCTGGAAGGCCGGCACGGTGATTGATCGCCTGGTGATGGCCTTCGCCGTACTCGGGTTCTCCATCCCGGTTTTTGTCGTCGGCTATCTCCTCGCCTATGTGTTCGCGCTGGAGCTCGACTGGCTGCCGGTGCAGGGCTACACGCCGATCGGAAAAGGCCTCTGGCCCTGGTTCGAGAACCTGATCCTGCCATCGTTGACGCTGGGGTGCGTCTACATTGCGCTGATCGCCCGCATTACCCGCGCGTCGATGCTGGAGGTTCTGCAGCAGGACTATGTACGCACCGCACGGGCCAAGGGCGTCGGCCAGCCGACGATCCTGTTCGTGCATGCACTGAAGAACGCCGCCGTGCCGATTGTGACCGTGATCGGCATTGGCGTCGCCCTGCTGATCGGCGGCGCAGTCGTCACAGAGAGCGTCTTCGCCATCCCTGGCCTCGGGCGGCTCACGGTGGACGCCATCCTGCGGCGGGACTACCCGGTCATCCAGGGCGTCGTGCTGCTGTTCAGCTTCGTCTATGTGCTGATCAATCTGGCGATCGACCTCATCTACACGCTGATCGATCCGAGGATCCGGTATTGAACGCGCCTTCTGCCAGTGCCGGACCGGCCGACGCGGTGATTGCCGAGCCGTTGCCCGACGTCATCCCCTACCGCCGGCCGCTGACTGGTGTGTTGGGTCTCGTGCGCCAGCACAAGGCTTTGACGTTCGGGCTGGCGCTGATCGTGACCATGATCCTCGTCGCGGTGCTGGCACCCTATCTGTGGACTGTCGACCCAACCGCGCTGGCAACATCACGGCGGACACGGCCGCCGTCGGAGCTGAACTGGTTCGGCACCGACATGCTCGGCCGCGATATCTACTCGCGCGTGGTCTATGGCACGCGCGTCTCGCTGACGGTCGGCTTCAGCGTTGCGCTGTGTGCCTCGCTCATCGGGCTGACGATCGGGCTGGTGTCCGGCATGGTCCGCTGGGCCGACGGGATCATCATGCGGTTCGTCGACGGCATCATGTCGATCCCGCCGATCCTGCTCGCCGTCGCCCTGATGGCGCTGACCCGGGGCAGCATCGAGAACGTCATCATCGCCATCACGGTGGCGGAATCGCCGCGTGTCGCGCGGCTGGTGCGGGGCGTGGTCCTGTCGCTGCGCGAGCAGCCCTATGTGGAGGCGGCCGTCGCCGCCGGCACGCGCGCCCCGATGATCATCCTGCGCCATATCCTGCCGAACACACTGGCGCCAATGATCGTCCAGGCCACCTATATCTGCGCCAGCGCCATGATCACGGAGGCCATCCTGTCCTTCATCGGCGCCGGCGTGCCGCCGATCACGCCGTCCTGGGGCAACATCATGGCGGAGGGCCGGACGCTCTGGCAGGTGAAGCCGTTCATCGTCGCCTTCCCGGCTCTGTTCCTCTCGGTGACGGTGCTGGCGGTCAACCTTGTCGGCGACGGGCTGCGCGACGCGCTTGACCCGCGTCTGGCCAAGACGCTGTAGGGGAACCGCCATGGCGTTGCTCGAGGTTGATCGTCTGCAGACGCATTTCCGAACCCCGGACGGGGTGAACCGGGCCGTCGACGGCATCTCTTTCTCGATCGACGCCGGCGAGACCCTGGCGATCGTCGGCGAGAGCGGCTGCGGCAAGTCGGTGACCGCCATGTCGATCCTCGGGCTGGTGCCGCGACCGCCGGCCAAGCATGGCGGCGCGATCCGGTTTGAGGGACGTGATCTCCTGACCCTATCGAAGCGCGAGATGGATGCGATCCGCGGCAAGGAGATCGCGATGATCTTCCAGGAGCCGATGACGAGCCTCAATCCGGTCCTCGCCGTCGGCTGGCAGATTGCCGAGACGCTTCGCCTGCACGAGGGGCTCGACCGGCGCGCCGCCGAGGCAAAGGCCATCGAGATGCTGACGCTGGTTGGCATCCCCGAGCCGGAGCGGCGGGTGCGCGAATACCCGCACCAGCTGTCGGGCGGCATGCGGCAGCGGGTGATGATTGCGATGGCGCTTGCCTGCAATCCAAAGCTGCTGATCGCGGATGAACCTACGACGGCGCTCGACGTGACGATCCAGGCGCAAATCCTCGACCTGATGCGCGACCTGAAGCGGCGGGTCGGCGCCGCCATCATGCTGATCACCCATGACCTCGGCGTCGTCGCCGAGGTCGCCGACCGGGTGGTAGTGATGTATGCGGGCCGCAAGGTCGAGGAGGCGACGGTCCGGGACCTGTTCCGCTCGCCGCGGCATCCTTACACGCAAGGGCTGCTCGGGGCGGTGCCCAAGCTGGGGTCTTCGCTCACCGGCGCGTCGTCACGGCTTGCCGACATCCCCGGCCAGGTGCCGAGCCTGAAACGCAAGATCGAGGGCTGTGTGTTTGCCGGCCGGTGCGACCGCGCCACGGATTTCTGCCGGACGGCGGCGCCCGCGGTCGACCTCAAGGCTCCTGGGCACTGGGCAGCCTGTCACTATGCTGTACGCTCCGTGGAGGCCGCATGACCTCGCCGCTGGCACCGACTGGCGTGCCGATCCTCGAGGTCAACGACCTGAAGAAGCACTTCCCGCTGGGCGGCGGCCTGTTCGGCGGCAGCAAGGGGTATGTCTACGCGGTCGATGGCGTGTCATTTCGCATCCACCGCGGCGAGACACTCGCGCTGGTGGGGGAATCCGGCTGCGGCAAGTCGACCGTCGGCCGGTCGGTGCTCCGGCTGGTGGCGCCGACCGCCGGCCAGGTGGTGCTCGACGGGCAGCGCATCGACGACCTCTCGGCGGGAAAGCTGCGGCCGTTGCGCCGGCGCGTGCAGGTGGTGTTCCAGGATCCATTCTCGAGCCTGAACCCGCGCCTGCGGGTCCGCGACGTGCTGGCCGAGCCGATCCGCAATTTCGGCCTTGCCAAGGATGGCGCGGAGCTCGACGCGCGGATCGCCGCGCTGATGGACAAGGTCGGGTTGCCACGCGATGCGGTGAACCGCTGGCCGCACGAGTTCTCGGGAGGGCAGCGCCAACGCGTCGGCATCGCGCGGGCGCTGGCGAGCGAGCCCGACCTCATCGTCTGCGACGAGGCCGTCTCGGCGCTCGACGTGTCGGTGCAGGCGCAGATCGTCAATCTGCTGCAGGACCTGCAGCGCGAGCTCGGGCTTGCCATGCTGTTCATCAGCCATGACCTCGCCATCGTCGAGCATATGACCCACCGGGTCGCGGTCATGTATCTCGGCCGGATCGTCGAGACCGGTCCGAAGGCGGCGCTGTTCGCGCGGCCGATGCACCCCTACACGGAGGCGTTGCTGTCTGCGGTTCCGGTGCCGGATCCCGATGCGAAGCGGCAGCGGATCATCCTCGGCGGTGACGTGCCGAGCCCGGTGAAGCCGCCGCCGGGCTGTCACTTTCACGCCCGCTGCCGGTATGCGTTCGACCGCTGCCGGATCGAGGCGCCCCAGAGCCGGACCGTCGGCGAGGGGCACCTCGCCGCCTGTCACCTGCACGACCGGCCGCCGGCCGACAATCCGCTGCTGGCCCCGGCAGCGCCGGGGGCTCACTGATCCGGCAATACCGAGGCGGCCGTGCATGCCACCTCTGTGCGCCACCGGTCTTCTGGCAGAGGCCGTCTTAGACCACGACGATCCGCTGGAACTTGCGGCTGCGGCGCGGGTGCCACCAGCTGCCGCCCAGCACGACACCTTCCGACACGATCTTGCGGTCGCCGATCAGGTGCTCGCCGGTGACGTCGACATAGTCGAACTTGCCCTCGGGGATCGACAGGATCGTCGCATCGCCGACGCAGCCGGGCTTGAGGCTGCCAAGTTCCGGACGGCGCATGGCGTCTGCGGCGTTGATGGTCGAGGCGGCGATCACCGTCGACAGGTCGACGCCGAGGCAGAGGAATTTCGACAGGGTCGTCACCTGGTCGAAGGCCGGCCCGTCGATGCACAGGGAGTGCACGTCGGACGAGATGGTGTCGGGCAGGAAGCCGTTGGCCATCATGGTGCGGGTCGTCTTGAACGAGAACGACCCTGCGCCGTGGCCGACGTCGAACAGAACGCCGCGCTCGCGGGCGCGCAGCACCGAGGAGCGAACCTTGCCCTGGCCGGTGTAGGGCGCGTTGGGGAAGGGGCGGAAGCAGTGGGTGAGGATGTCGCCCGGCCGCAGCCGGTCGACCACCTCGTCATAGCTCGGCGGCGGATGGTCGATGTGGCACATCAGCGGCATGCCGGTCTCGTCGGCGACCTGCAGGGCGATATCGAGCGGATGCGTGCCGGACGTGCCCGAGGCGTGCTTGCCGACCCGGACCTTGATGCCGACCAGCACGTCGCGGTTGGCGTTCGCCACCTTGACGGCGTCGGCGGGCGCCATCATGCGGATCTCTTCGCTCTCGCCGACCATGATGGTCTTGGAGAAGGCGTAGATGCCGGCAAAGGAGACATGGAGGTAGGCGAGGATGCGGGCCTCGCTGCGTTCGATCACGTGCTTGCGGAAGCCGAGGAAGTTGCCGGGTCCGGCACTGCCGGTATCGACCGAGGTGGTGACGCCGCTGTCGCGGCAGAACTGGTCGGCATCGATGCCGAGCGACGTGCCGCCCCAGTACACATGGGTGTGCAGATCGATCAGCCCGGGCGTGACGATGTAGCCGGAGACATCGCGGACCTCGGTTCCGGGTGCGGCTTTCAGCGACGGCCCCACCGCCGCCACCTTGCCGCCGGCGAACGCCACGTCGGCAATGCCGTCCAGCGACTGCGACGGGTCGATCACGCGCCCGCCACGCAGGATGAGTTCAAAGTCCATAGCCCCTCCCATGCGCCGCGCGGGCGCGCTCAATCCGGTTCGATGGCACCCTTGCGTTCCACGATCATCCGGTAGTGTTCCGGCTCGCGGTGACGGGCGAAGTTGAAGGTCGTGGTCTTGTAGGAGCGCGTCGCGTCAAGGTCGCAGCGGGCGAGCACGAGTTCGTCGTCTTGCGTGATCGCCTGGGCGATGACCTCGCCGGTCGGTGCGACGATCGACGAGTTGCCGATCATCTCACATCCTTCCTCGACGCCACACTTGGCGACGCCGACCACGAAACTTCCGTTCTGGTAGGCGCCGGCCTG
>JBMOJG010000062.1:0-9140 GCA_049316925.1 Alsobacter sp.
GCCGTAGAGGATCGGGAAATCGAGCTGCTCGTCATTGGCGTCGAGCGCAGCGAACAGGTCGAACACCTCGTTGACGACCTCGGTGGCGCGGGCCTCGGGCTTGTCGATCTTGTTGATCGCCACGATCGGCCGAAGGCCGAGCTTCAGCGCCTTGCCGACGACGAACTTGGTCTGCGGCATCGGGCCCTCGGCGGCATCCACCAGCACGACGACGCCGTCCACCATGTTGAGGATGCGCTCGACCTCGCCACCGAAATCGGCGTGGCCGGGAGTGTCGACGATATTGATGCGATAATTCTTCCACTGCACCGAGGTGCATTTGGCCAGGATGGTGATACCGCGCTCGCGCTCGAGATCGTTGGAGTCCATCGCCCGCTCGGCGACCTTCTGGTTCTCGCGGAAGGTACCCGACTGCGCGAGGAGCTTGTCGACCAGCGTCGTCTTGCCGTGGTCGACGTGGGCGATGATGGCGATGTTGCGCAGTTTCATGACGGTTCTCTCAAACACGGAAGCCCGGCTCCGGCAGGAGTCGGGCTGGTTTGGTTGCGGCGCAATATAGTCATAATCCGCGGCGGGGCAATGACGGTCTGTGCCGGGCCCTCACGGACCCTTCCGCGCCACGCCGCGGGGCACCACGCGCATTACCGGTGCATCGCCGCCAAGCTGCCGACGCCGGTCGGCAATGGCCTGCCGGACCTGATCGAGGGCCAGCGAAAAGGCGGTGAGTCGGCTGGTCTCGATCCGCTCCTGCGCGGCGGCGCCCAGCGTGGCGGCAAAGCAGTCGTCGGCCTCCTGCTCGAGGCGATCGAGCGTGGCGAGGCTGGTGGCGCCGCGCGCCTCGCGCATGATGTCGAGCAGATGCTCAAGCCGGTGCGCCTGCTCGTGGCTGCGGGTGCGCAGGCGCCCGGCCAGCGCCGCCGCAATCGATCCGAGCACGCCCGCCAGCATGGCGATCAGGTAGAACCAGTCGCCGTAGCGGTCGAAGAAGGTGAGTTCGTCGCCATCCAGATAGGCGGCGGCGCCGGGATGCACGGGCGTTCCGGCCCCCTTCTCGGTGTCGGGGGCCTCGATGCGATCCGCTGCCGGCACGGCCGCGGCGAGATCCTGTCGCATCTCGAACAGGCGGCGGGTGAAGTCGGCCACCACGGTCTCGGACAGCTTGGACTGGGCCGTCAACCGGTACACCGCCGCGATGGTGGGAACCGGCTCGCCCGGCTTTGGCGGAACGCCGCCGAAGGCGCCGCGCAGGATCTGTGTGGAATCATAGGCTGCCATACGCTGGGCAATGGCGTCGGCCTCGCCAACGGCAAGGAAATACGGCTGGCCGGGGCCGACGGCCGCTACCGCGGCGACGACACCGGCGGCCAGCGGCCCGGTGATCGGCCCGACGACCATGACGGCGTCGACCTTGCGGCTGCCAACGGCAACGAACACCTCCTCGGGCTTGAGCGACAGGCGAGCCACCTCGTTATGGGGGATCTCGACCTGGGCGAGGATCGTGTTCAGCATCTTCTCGTTGACGGCAGTTCCACGCACGAGCCCGACACTGCGGCCGGCAAGGTCCGAAAGGGTCGTGACCGGGCCCCCGGCAGGCGCGACCAGCACCGCGACATTGCGATGCATGATGGCCAGCGTCTGCCCGGAGGCCGGGACGGCAAGGTCGCTGCGGACCACCGCCAGGTTGACCGTGCCGCGCTCCAGCGCGGCAGCGGCCTCGGCCGGGCCTTCGGCGGGCACGAGGCGCAGGCGCACGGTGGCGCGGTCGCGGCGCAGGAGCTGGCCGACCGCCGTCATGACGCGCACATCCTCGCTTCCCGGCGGCCCGACCGCGACTGTCAGTTCAGTGGGGCGCGTTGCGAAGTATCCGCCAGCCGTGACGGCGGCGGCGGCCACAAGGGCCGAAGCGACTAGGATTCCTGCTCGCCTCAGCACGCCGTCAGCAGCCCTCGCGGGTTGGGACGGCTCCCCATGAGCCGACCATCCCTCGAGCACGATCTAGAGCCAAGAAGGCGACCGAAAAAGGGCCGTGGACGCCGGAGGCGGCTCAGAGGCCGTGCTTGCGCTTGCGAGCCCCCAGCGTGCGCAGCCGCAGGGCGTTCAGGCGGATAAAGCCTGCCGCGTCGCGGTGGTCATACGCCACCGCGCCTTCCTCGAAGGTGACGAGGTCCTGGTCGTAGAGCGAATAGGGGCTCTCGCGGCCAATCACCCAGGCGGAGCCCTTGTAGAGCTTCAGGGTGACGCGGCCGGTGACGGCCTCCTGCGAGCGATCAATGAGTGCCTGCAGCATCTCGCGCTCCGGCGCGAACCAGAAGCCGTTGTAGATGAGCTCGGCATATTTCGGCATCAACTCGTCCTTGAGGTGCGCCGCACCCCGGTCGAGCGTGATCGACTCGATGCCGCGATGCGCCACCGCCAGGATGGTGCCGCCAGGCGTCTCGTACATGCCCCGGCTCTTCATGCCGACGAAGCGGTTCTCGACAAGATCGAGGCGGCCGATGCCGTTGGCCCGGCCCAGCGCGTTGAGCTTCGCGAGCAGCGTGGCGGGCGACAGCGCCTCGCCGTTGATCGCCACGGCGTCGCCGCGGGCGAAGTCGATGGTGATGGTGGTGACGACGTCGGGCGCCTTCTCGGGATCGATGGTGCGCGAGTAAACGTAGTCTGGCACCTCCATCGACGGGTCCTCGAGCACCTTGCCCTCCGAGGAGGCGTGCAGCAGGTTGGCGTCGACCGAGAACGGCGCCTCGCCGCGCTTGTCCTTGGCGATCGGGATCTGGTTCTTCTCGGCGAAGGCGATCAGCTGCTCGCGCGAACGCAGGTCCCACTCGCGCCAGGGCGCGATGATGGTGATGTCTGGCTTCAGCGCGTAGTAGGCGAGCTCGAAGCGGACCTGGTCGTTGCCCTTGCCGGTGGCGCCATGGGACACGGCGTCGGCACCGACCGCCTCGGCGATCTCGATCTGGCGCTTGGCGATCAGCGGCCGGGCGATCGAGGTGCCGAGCAGATACAGCCCCTCATACTGGGCGTTGGCGCGGAACATCGGGAACACGTAGTCCCGCACGAACTCCTCGCGCAGGTCGTCGATGAAGATGTTCTCGGGCTTGATGCCGAGCAGCAGGGCCTTGTCGCGCGCCGGGCCGAGCTCCTCGCCCTGGCCGAGATCGGCCGTGAAGGTCACGACCTCGCAGCCATAGGTGGTCTGCAGCCATTTCAGGATGATCGAGGTGTCGAGCCCCCCGGAATAGGCGAGCACCACCTTGTTGACGCGCTTGTCGGCCATCGGGATCACTTTCGAGGGTCACTGCGTTGGCGGGACGGCCCGTCCGGCCGCCCGGCAACCGGGCCGCCGGCCCGGAAAACGATGGCGGACTATAGGGATCGGCCGGTTCGGCGCAAGCGCTGCTTGCCGCGGCGCCGCAGCGCCCCTAGATCGGGACAGCCCGGAGGGCCTGCGATGCTGCTTCAAGACCTGCTGCTGGCCATGGCCGGCGTGTTTGCCGCGCTGGCGCTCGGCGCGATGCTGTTCTTCGGTGCGGTGGTGGCGCCGACGGTGTTTCGCGTGCTGCCGGCGGAGCAGGGAGGCGCGTTCCTGCGCCGGCTGTTCCCGACCTACTACCTCGTGCTGGCCGGTGTGACGGGCCTCGCGGCCGCGCTGGCGCTGGCCGCGCCGCTCTCCGGCGGTGCCGATCCCGTGGGCTGGACCCGGCTGTGGCTGCTGCCGGCCATCCTGACGCTGTGCTGTGCCGGGTTCGTCTTCGCCAGGCAGTGGCTGACGCCGCGCATCAATGCCAGCCGTGACGCGGCGCTTGCGGGCGACGGCACGGCGAGCGCACGCTTCGACCGGCTGCACACAGCCAGCGTCCGGCTGAACGGCGCCCAGGCGGCGGCGCTGCTGGTGGCGGTGGCGTGGCCATTCTTCGCCTGAGCCGCCGCCCTCGACAGCGCGGAACCAGCGTGGCAAAAGCCGCCGTCCGCGCCGGAGCCCCGTGACGGCGCTCCCTTGCCTGCCTGTGGGATGCCCGTGACCGACCTCGCCGCGCTCGAAGCCGACCTTGCCATTGCCGTCGCCGCCGCCTCCGACGAGGCCAGCCTGGAGGCCGTGCGGATCGCCGCCCTCGGCAAGAAGGGGTCCGTTTCGGAGCTCCTGAAGACGCTCGGATCGATGACACCGGACGAACGCCGAGAGCAGGGCCCGCTGATCAACGGCTTGCGCGACCGTGTGACGGCGGCTCTCGCCGCCCGCCGCGGAGCGCTCCGCGACGTCGCGCTCGAGGCCCGGCTGGCGGCCGAGACCATCGACGTCACCCTGCCGGTGCCGGAGAGCGCCGCCAATCGCGGGCGCATCCACCCGATCAGCCAGGTCTATGATGAGCTGACGGCGATCTTTGCCGACATGGGCTTCTCGGTGGCCGAGGGGCCGGACATCGAGACGGATTTCTACAATTTCACCGCGCTGAACTTCCCCGAGGGGCATCCGGCGCGGGAGATGCACGACACGTTCTTCTTCAACCCCGATGCCACCGGCGCGCGCAAGCTGCTGCGCACCCATACGAGCCCGGTGCAGATCCGCACGATGATGAGCCAGAAGCCGCCGATCCGGGTGATCTGCCCGGGCCGGACCTATCGGTGTGACAGCGACCAGACGCACACGCCGATGTTCCACCAGGTCGAGGGGCTGGTGATCGACAGGGGCTCCCACATGGGCCACCTGAAGTGGATCCTGGAGGAGTTCTGCAAGGCGTTCTTCGAGGTGCCATCGGTGACGATGCGGTTCCGGCCGTCATTCTTCCCGTTCACGGAGCCGTCGGCCGAGGTCGACATCCAGTGCTCGCGCAAGGGCGGCGAGATCCGCTTCGGCGAGGGCGAGGACTGGCTGGAGATCCTGGGCTGCGGGATGGTGCACCCCAACGTCATCCGCCATTGCGGCCTCGATCCCGACGAGTACCAGGGCTTCGCCTGGGGCATGGGGATCGACCGGATCGCCATGCTGAAATATGGCATTCCCGACCTGCGGGCGTTCTTCGACGCCGACATCCGCTGGCTGTCCCATTACGGCTTCCGTCCGCTCGAGGTACCAAGCCTCGCGGGCGGGCTTTCGGTCTGAGGTCGCGGTCATGAAGTTCACGCTGTCCTGGCTCAAGGAGCATCTCGACACCACGGCGAGCCTCGCCGAGATCGACACCGCGCTGACGCGCGTCGGGCTCGAGGTCGAAGGCGTCGAGGACAAGGCGGCGCTGCTGGCGCCCTACACCATCGCGGCGGTGATCTCGGCCGAACAGCACCCCAATGCCGATCGGCTGCGGGTCTGCATGGTCGACACCGGCGCGGGCGACCCCGTGCAGGTGGTGTGCGGCGCCCCTAATGCGCGGACCGGGATGAAATCCGTGTTCTCGCCGCCCGGAACCTTCATTCCGGGCAAGAATATCACTCTGGGGGTCGGCACGATTCGCGGCGTCGAGAGCCGCGGCATGCTGTGCTCGGGCTTCGAGCTTGGCCTCTCGGAGGACCATGACGGCATCCTCGACCTGCCGGCCGATGCGCCGGTGGGCGGGCGCTATGCCGACTGGGCCGGGCTCGGCGACCCGGTCATCGACATCGCGGTGACGCCGAACCGGCCGGACGCGCTCGGCATCCACGGGATCGCGCGCGATCTCGCCGCGGCGGGCCTTGGCCGGCTGATCGACCGGCCCATCCAGGCCGTGGCGGGCAGCTTCCCGTGCCCGACCGGCGTGCGGCTCGACCTTGCCGCTGCCGACGCGAAGCTGTGCCCGGCCTTCGGCCTGCGGCTGGTGCGCGGCGTGCGCAACGGGCCGAGTCCGGACTGGCTGCAGCGGCGCCTCAAGGCGATCGGCCTGCGGCCGATCAACGCCCTGGTCGACATCACCAATTTCCTGACCTTCGACCGCAACCGGCCACTGCATGTCTTCGACTTGCGCAAGGTGAGCGGCGACCTCGTGGTGCGGCGCGCCCGCGATGGCGAGGAGATCCTGGCGCTCGACGGCAAGACCTACCGGCTCGATCCCGGCATGGTGGTAATCGCCGACGATGCAGGCGTTGAATCCATCGCCGGCATCATGGGCGGCGAGCATTCCGGCTGCGATGAAGCCACCACCGACGTGCTGATCGAGTCGGCGCTGTGGGATCCGCTCTGCATTGCACAGTCGGGGCGCCGGCTCGGCATCAACACCGACGCGCGCTACCGCTTCGAGCGCGGCGTCGATCCGGATTTCTGCCTGCCCGGCCTCGAACTGGCCACCCGGATGGTGATGGAGCTGTGCGGCGGCGAGCCGTCGCGGGTGGAGCTGGCCGGGGCGATCCCGTCCACCGACCGGATCATCGACTTCCCCTGGGCCGAGGTGGCGCGGTTGACCGGCCTCAGCCTGCCGCTGCCCGAGATGAAGGTGATCCTGCGCGAGCTCGGCTTCTGGGCCTCGGGCAGCGACCGGCTGGTGAAGGTGGCGGTGCCGTCCTGGCGGCCCGACATCGAGGGCCGGGCCGACCTGGTCGAGGAGATCGTGCGGATCGCCGGGCTCGACCGCGTCACGGCGACGCCGTTCCCGCGCGAACCGGCGACCGTCGCCGGGCCGGTGCTGACCGTGCTGCAGAAGCGCACGCGCACGGCCAAGCGCGCGCTGGCGGCCCGCGGCCTCGTCGAGGCGGTGACGTGGTCGTTCATCGGCAAGGCCGAGGCCGAGCGCTTCGGCGGCGGCCAGCCGGCGCTGGCGCTGGCGAACCCCATCGCCTCCGATCTCTCCGACATGCGCCCGAGCCTGATCCCCGGGCTGGTGAAGGCGGCGCAGCGCAATGCCGACCGGGGCTTCCCCGACACCGCCCTGTTCGAGGTCGGGCAGGTGTTTCGCGGCGATGCGCCGGAAGACCAGAAAATGGCCGCGGCTGCGGTGCGACGGGCGCTTGCCCGGCCCCACGGCGTTGGAAGGCACTGGGCGTCAGCCAGCGCGAGCGTCGACGCGTTCGACGCCAAGGCGGACGTGATGGCGCTGCTCGAGGCGCTCGGCGTGCCGACCGGCGGCCTGCAGGTGGTGCGTGGCGGCCCGGCCTGGTTCCACCCCGGCCGCTCGGCGACGCTGCAATTCGGCCCCAAGGGCATCGTCGCGCGCTCTCGAGGCGCTGGACGCCAAGGGGCCGCTGGTGGCGTTCGAGATCCTGCTCGATGCCCTGCCGCCGCAAAAGGCGCGGCCGACACGGATGAAGCCGAAGCTGGCACTCTCCGACTTCCAGCCGGTGAGCCGCGACTTCGCCTTCGTGGTCGCCCGCACGGTGGCGGCCGCCGACATTCTCAGAGCCGTCCAGGCGGCGGACCGGGCGCTGATCACCGACGCGACGGTGTTCGACATCTACGAGGGCGCCGGCATCCCCGAGGACCACAAGTCGGTGGCGGTGGCGGTGACGCTGCAGCCGACCGAGAAGACGCTCACGGACGCGGAGATCGAGGCGGTCGCCGGCCGGATCATCGCCGAAGTGACGAAGAAGACGGGCGCGACGCTGCGCGGCTGACCACCCCGCAGGGCACTCCCGCCCACGACACACCAGCGACGGTGCCGGCACGACCGGAGCCGCACCCCAGGGGAGCCCGCCATGAAGATCGACCGCCTGCGCGCCTTCATGTCGCGCGACAAGGACCGGCCCCGTGTCCTCGTGGCCATCGACACCGATGACGGGCTCACAGGCTGGGGCGAATGCTACAATCACGGCCCCGACAAGGCGCTGCTGCCACTGCTCGACTATCTGTTCGATTTCATCCGCGGCCATGACCCGAGCCGGATCGAATATCTGGTGACGCTGCTGATGCAGCAGGCCCGGTTTCCGCCCGGCGCACTGGGCCTTGCGGCCATCTCGGCCATCGACCACTGCCTGTGGGATATTTCCGCCAAGGCCCTCGGCGTACCGGTCTACCGGCTGCTGGGCGGCCATGCGCGCGACCGCATCAAGGTCTATGCGGGGGTCTACACGGCGCCCGATCCCGTTGCCGCCCGCGACGAGTTCGACCGGCTGAACGAGAGCTGGGGGCTGACCGCCTTCAAGCTCAGCCCGTACCGGATCGACATGCACAAGAACCGCTGGGGCGAGGTGGTGCGCACCTCGGCCGAGTATTTCCGCGCGCTGCGCGAGACGGTGCGGGCCGACTACGAGATCGCGTTCGACGCCCATGCCAAGATCTTCGAGCCGACCCAGGCGATCCAGCTCGGCAACGCGCTGGCACCCTACGATCCGCTGTTCTTCGAGGAGCCGATCCGGCCGGAGAATTTCGAGGCCTGGGGCGAGCTGAAACGCGGCCTTGCCTGCACGCTGGCGACGGGTGAGTCGCTCTACAGCCGCTTCGAGTTCCTGCGCCTGTTGCAGGTGCGCGGCTGCGACATCATCCAGCCCGATATCTGCGTGGTGGGCGGCATGCTGGAGATGCGCCGCATCGCCGCGATCGCCGAGGCGCATTTCGTCACCATCGCGCCGCACAACCCGATGGGGCCGCTGGCGACCGCGGTCAACGTGCATTTCTGCGCCTCGCAGCCGAGTTTCCGCATCCTCGAATACCGCCTGCCGCACGGGCCCGGCTATGTGTTCGGCACCGGCCAGGCGGAGGAGCCGACGGCGTCCGAGCGGCTGCAGGGCGCCTGGTACGTCAAGGACCCCTATCTGCCGAAGGATGGCCATCTCGAGCTGCGGCCCGACCGGCCGGGCTGGGGTGTCGAGATCGACGAGGAGCGGCTCGGCACCGAGGACTACGTCAACTGGACCCGCAAGGTGCCGACCCGGCCGGACGGATCCACCGGCTACGTCTGAGCCGCACGGCAGAGGCGCAGTGAATCGGCTTCCGTCGGCACGCCCAGCGGGATACGCACGGCAACGCGATTTCCCCCAGGCCGCCTGATGCCCCAATTCCAAGGTCTTGCGCCGTTCTCCCATCCGGCATTCCGGCGGTTCTTCGCTGCCCGGTTCCTCGCTGGCATGGCCCAGCAGGTCCACAATGTGGGGCTCGGCTGGCTGGTCTATGACCGGACCGGGAGCGCCATGGCGCTGGGGCTTGTCGGCCTCGCCGCCTTCGCGCCGGCGCTGCTGCTGGCGCTGGTCTCCGGCCATGTGGCGGACCGGTTCGACCGGCGCCTGATCGTCACCATCTGCTGGAC
>JBMOJG010000063.1:0-9130 GCA_049316925.1 Alsobacter sp.
CCGCAGGAGGATGTCCGTGACGCACCGCATCGACCGCCGTTCCATCCTCGCCGGCCTTGGGGCCGCGACCCTCGGCCCCGGCCTCGCCGGCGCCCAGCAGGACTGGCCGCGCGGGCGTCAGCTGCGCCTGCTGGTACCGTTTCCGCCGGGCGGTGCCACCGACGTCGTCGGCCGCATCACGGTGGACCGCCTCGGGCAGGTCTATGGCCAGACCATCGTTGTCGAGAACCGTGCCGGGGCCGGCGGCAATATCGGCACCGAGGCGGTGGCAAAAGCCGAGCCGAATGGCGACACGATCCTGGTCGCGTCGGTGGGCATGGCGACCAACCAGTTTCTGTATCCCAAGCTCGCCTACGACCCGATCGGCGACTTCGCGCCTGTCAGCCTCGTGGCGATGGTCCCCAACCTGCTGGTCGTGTCCAAGAGCCTGCCGGTCAACAGCGTGGCCGAGCTCATCGCCTACGCCAAGGCCAATCCGGGCAAGCTGAACTACGCCTCGTCCGGCGTCGGGACATCCATCCACCTGTCGGGTGAGCTGTTCCAGCGCATGACCGGCACCAAGATGGTGCACGTGCCCTACCGCGGCAGTGCCCAGGCGACCCAGGACCTGCTCGGCGGCAGGGTGGACCTGATGTTCGACAACATCTCCCAGGCAATCACCCATGCCCGCGCCGGAACCACCAGGGCGCTGGCGATCACGACCGCCAAGCGCTCGCCGGTCACACCCGAGTATGAGCCCGTGGCCGATACGGTGCCGGGCTTCGACGTCTCGAGCTGGTTCGCCTTCTTCGTCCACGCAAAAACGCCGCCGGCGATCGTCGCCAGACTGGCCGCCGACACCCGCGCCGCGGTCGCCGAGCAGAGCGTGCGCGACCGGCTGATGGCCACCGGCGCGATCCCGATCGGCTCGACGCCAGAAGAGCTCGGCGCCTTCCTGAAGGCCGAAATGAAGACCTGGGGCGACCTGATCCGCGACGGCAACATCAAGGCCGATTGAAAACGTCGGCTCCTGCGCGCTTCAGCCGTCCTCAGTTGACGCCGAGCTTCTTCTGCAGGCTCGTCGACGATGTCGTGTACTGGAACAGCAGTCGCTTCTCCGGATACACGTAACGGTGCACCTTCTGGGCAGCGAGCGCCGCCTCGTGGAATCCGGAGAGGATCAGCTTCAGCTTGCCCGGATAGGTGTTGATGTCGCCGACGGCAAAGATTCCCGGCACCGAGGTCTCGAACTTCTCGGTATCCGCCGGGATCAGATTCTCGTGCAGATTGAGACCCCATTCGGCGATCGGCCCAAGCTTCATGGTCAGCCCGAAGAACGGCAGCATGGTGTCGCAGGCCACCTCGAACACGCCGTTGTCGGCTCCACGGCAGATGGCGGCCGAGAGACGGCCATCGGCTCCGGCGAGCCCTGTCACCTGGCCGATGCGCAGGTCCATCTTGTCCGCCGCGACCAGCGCCCGCATTTGCTCGACACTGTGCGGCGCCGCGCGGAAATCGTCGCGCCGGTGCATCAGAGTTACCCGGCGGGCGATCGGCTGCAGGTTGAGCGTCCAGTCCAGCGCGGAATCACCGCCGCCGACGATCAGCACCGTGCGGTCGCGCAGGGCCTCCATCCGGCGCACCGCATAGAAGACACTGTGCTCCTCATAGCCGTCGATGCCGGCAATGGGCGGCTTCTTCGGCTGGAATGACCCCCCGCCTGCGGCGATCAGCACGGTCTTGCAGTCGAAGACCTGGCCGGTATCGGTCGACACGCGGAAGCGTGGCGCCGCCTCGGTGCCGGTCTGCTCGAGAGCGGTGACCATCTGGTTCAGGTGGAAGGTCGGATGAAACGGCTCGATCTGCCGCATCAGGTTCTCGACAAGTCCCTGGCCGGTGATCACCGGAAATCCCGGAATGTCATAGATCGGCTTTTCCGGGTAGAGCTCGGCGCACTGGCCACCGACCTTCGGCAAGATGTCGATCAGGTGGGCCCTGATGTCCAGCAGCCCAAGTTCGAACACGGCAAACAGGCCCACCGGCCCTGCGCCAATGATCACCACATCCGTGGTGATCATTTCGGGTGTTGTGCTGTCGGACATGGAGGCGATCCTTTCTATCGCGTTCCGGCAGGAGCCGGCCCCTCCTGACGCAGCAGGGCCGAACGCTCTGGCCGGTGCGGCCTGTGTCAGGCCTGGCGCTCGGGCGTGTGAACGACCAGCCCGTCGAGGGCGGCCGAGACCTTGACCTGGCAGGACAGGCGCGAGGTCGGCCGCACGTCGAAAGCGAAGTCGAGCATGTCTTCTTCCATCGAGGCCGGCTGCCCGACCTTTTCGGCCCAGGCCGCGTCCACATAGACGTGGCATGTGGCGCAGGCGCAGGCGCCGCCGCATTCAGCCTCTATGCCCGGCACGCCGTGGCGCACGGCTGTCTCCATCACGGTGGCGCCGTCGACCCCGTCGACAGTGCGCGCGGTGCCCTGATGGTCGATAAAGGTGATGGCTGTCATGGCGGGATCCGGAATTGGCGTGTGATCCGCCTATCTAGTCGCTCAGAAGCAGCTTGGCGAGGCCCCGCTCCGTCACAGGCCGGGCGACGTGCCACCATGCAGCCTTGCGGCGATCGCAGACCGCGCTTCCGCCACATCGGCATGCAGCCGCGCCACGGCGTCGAGCACGGCATCGTCGCTGCTCTCGGTCGCCAGCATTTCGACCAGATGCGCGGTTTCAGCCACCGCGAACGCGCCGACCGCCCGCGCCGACCCCTTCAGCGTGTGGGCGGCATCGCTGCGCATCCGCGGCTCATGGGCCTCGCGCACCGCCCGCAGCAGCACGGCAGACTGGTCGAGGAACATCGCCAGCACCTCGGCGCCCAGCCCGTCATCGCCCATCGTCTGGCGTCGCAGATGCTCATGATCGAGGACGGCAGACCGCAGCGCTCCCGACAAGACCGAGGACGCGCCTTCGCCGTGCCATGCCATCGCTGCGCTGACCGTCATGTTGTCTGCCCCCTGGCGCGTACGCACCACAATTCATCGCACCGGGCGCACAGTTTGCGCCGGTCTTCCCAACAAACCGTATCCGGCACCATAGCCTCGATTAAATTGCGATGCAAAAATGACAATGCCGCAACGCAAAATCATCACGCTCCACAGCATTTCGGAGGCCCGCGGTCGCTTGCGCTCGACAACATGGTTGAAGAGCCGTTAACGACGTTTTGAAACGGGTGTGCCGCGCGGGTTTCCACAGGGGGGTCAGCCCTCTACACTGCAGCGTGGTTAACCGGATGCAAACAGCTCCGGTCGACGCCGCGAGAGGCAACCGTCCGGACCCAGGTGCGCCAGGCGCAAGCTGGGTCGCCGCGGTTCGCGGCCAGTTGATGCGTACCGATGCGAGGCACCCGATGGCGACGCAAAGCAAGGTCAACGATCCGACAGAAGCGGCCCTGTCCGCCATCGAGGAAGCGCTGAACCTATCATCGGCGCAGCCACCGGTCCGTCCGGAGCCGCCACTCGGACAGGCCATCGTGGCGACCGAGACCGACGCGCTCCGCCTCCCCGACGTCCGGGATTCCGAGCCTTTTCCCGAAGTTCGCGTCGACAAGGGCCGCGACCGTGGTCCGCGCAGCGGTCGCGACGCGTCGCTGGCCAACCCGACCCCGGCCCCTGACGGACAGCGCCGGCCGGAGCCCGGCCGTCCCGCCAATGACGACCGGCGCGCCGTTGGCGACATCCTCCAGGCCCTGCAGGTGCGGCCGTCGCGCATGCCCTACGCACTGGCCTTCCTGGCGTCCGCCCTGTGGCTCGGCGTGTTTGGCAGCTATGCGTGGAGTCGCTGGGGCGCTGAACTGACCGCGGACGCGATGCTGGCGGTGCGGCCGGAGACCGGCCTGTTCGCATTCGCGGCGCTGGCACCGGTGGTGATCTGCTTCGTGCTGGCGCTGCTGTATGTCCGGGCCCAAGAGATGCGGCTCGTCGCGCGCTCCATGACCCAGGTCGCCATCCGCCTCGCCGAGCCCGAGAATGCCGGTTCCGACGCCGTCGTCAGCCTGTCGCAGGCCATCCGCCGCGAGGTCGCCGCCATGGGCGACGGGATCGAGCGCGCGGTCGCCCGGGCTGGTGAACTGGAAACGCTGGTACACTCGGAGGTGGCGACGCTCGAGCGGGCCTATGGCGAGAACGAGATCCGCATCCGGGCGCTGATCGACGAGCTCGTGGTGCAGCGCGAGGCGATCCTGTCGAATGCCGATCGCGTGCGGGCCTCGATCAGCGGATCCCATGACAATCTGAAGGAGGAGCTTTCCGCGGCCTCGCTGCGAATCGCTGACGCCGTTGGCGAGGCCGGTGCCCGCGTCACGCAGAGCCTCGGCGCCAAGGCCGAACAGATCACCGGCGTGCTGTCGCGCACCGGCGACACCATGATCGCCGAGATCAGTCAGCGTAGCGGCGACCTGATCGACCAGCTCACCGCCACCGGCAAAGCTGTCAACAGCCGGCTTTCCGAAACAACCGACTCGGTGACGGAGACGCTCGGCGCCAAGGCGCTGGACATCAGCGACACGCTGAGCCGCACCGGTCGATCCCTGGCGGAAGAAATCGCGAGCCGCGGCGCCAGCGTGTCGAAAACGCTCGAACGCACCAGCGAGGTGCTCACCGAGAGCCTGAATGCAGGCTCGGAACGGGTCACGCGGGTCATTGCCGAGACGGGGGCAGAGGTCGCCCAGGCGATTGCCTCGCGGGCCATGGAGGTCAACGATACGCTGCGGTCGACCGGCGAGGCGCTGGTGGTCGATCTTGGCTCGCGTGGCGATCTCGTCGCGCAGCGGCTCGACGAGACCGGCAGCCGGATTGCCGACGTCATCACGGTGAACGGCCGCCGGCTCGAGGACAGCCTCAGCGGAACGGGTGAGAAGATTGCGACCCTGATCGAGGATCGGGTCGCCGTGACGCGGACGGTCCTCGATGCCGGCACCGAGGCCATGTCGAAAAACCTCAACCAGCGCACGCTCGAGTCCCAGATCGCCTTCGCGGCCTCCGGCGAGGCGCTGGCACGGATCATCGCCGACTCAACCCGCGCCAGCGAACAGTCCTATGCGGCCAGTGCCGAGACCCTGGGCCGCGTCCTGGCAGAGCGCACGGTCGAGAGCCAGCGGACCTTTGCCGAGACCACCCAGACGCTCGCGCGGACGATTGTCGAGCGGATCGAGCAGAGCGAAACCGTGTTCCAGACCAGCGGCGAGGCGCTCGCCCGGCTGGTGGCAGACCGGACTGCAGCCACCGAGGAGGCGTTCTCGCAGAGCGCGCAGGCTGCCGCCGAGATGCTGGACCTGCGCACCGGCGAAGCCCGCGAGGCCTTTGCCCGCAGCGCCGAGGAGGTGCTGGCCCGGATGACGTCCGGCGCCGGGGAGGCCCGTCAGGCCTTTGCCGACCAGAGCGCCGAGGTGCAGCAGCGGCTGGTGTCGATTGCCCGCGACGCCGTGATGGCTGTTGCCGCCCAGTCGACGCGGATCAACGAGGCGCTGGTCCGCAATGTCGAGCAGATCACCCAGACGATCTCGGTTCGTGGCGGCGAGGTCACCCAGTCCCTCGCCGGCACCTTGTCGGCATTGGAGGAGACCGTCATCGCGCGCGGCGGACAGCTCGACCGCACCCTCGCCGGCCGGCTTGCCAGCTTCGAAGAAACCGTGATCGAGCGCGGAAACCGGCTCGAGCAGGCCATCGGCCAGCAGATCGCCACGGTCGACCAGACCGTCGGTCGGGCGACAGCCAGGCTCGAGGAGGTCGTATCCGCACGGGTCGGCACCTTCGAGGCGCTCGTCGGCACCCGTACCGCGGACCTCCAGAACGCCTTCGCGTCGACCATCGACGGCTTCGAGACCAAGGTGCTCGACCGTGGCGCGGCCCTCACCGAAGGCCTCGGCAGCCGGCTGGACTCGTTCGAGGCCGCCGTGATCGACCGTGGCGGCGCTCTTGTCGAGCGCATCGGCGCTGACACCAGCGCCTTCACGAGCGCTGTCGAATCGCGGCTGGGCCAGATCGAGGAGCTGCTGGGCAGCCAGGGCCATGCGCTGGCCGACCGGATCGGCGAACGCGCCCAGCAGGCAGCCGAGACCGTCGAAGCCCAAATCAAGGGCTTCGAGGTCCGAACGCTGCAAACAGGCGAACAGGTAGCCCGCTCCCTCGACTCGATCTTCGTGCGGATCGACCAGGGCCTGGACGCGCGGGCCCGCGGGCTCAACGAGCTGTTGGCCAGCCGGACCCTCGACATTGCCCGCCTGCTCGGCAGCGGCGGCAAGGATATCGTCACGGCGCTCGAGGCGAAGGCCGAGGAGGTCGGATCGGTCATCTCGAGCCGGTCTGACGCCCTGTCCAACCTGCTCACCGTCAAGGCCGCCGAGATCGACGCCACGCTGGGCGTCCAGGCAACCGCGATCGCCAACACGCTGGATACACGCGTCGCGCGCTTCGAGGAGCGGGTCGTCAACCGGCTCGACGCCGTCAGCGTCACGCTGGACGAGCGCGCCCGCCTGCTGTCGGCCGCACTCGATACCGGCGCCAGCTCGGTGACCGCTTCGCTGGGCGAACGGACGCAGGAGCTGTCCGAGCTGTTCGAGCGGCAGTCCCGCTTCCTCGCCGACACCCTGGGCACCGGCACGACCGAACTGGCGAGCCTGCTCGAAGCCCGCTCGCAGGACCTCGGATCGGCGATGGTTGGCGGGACCGCGCAGGTCGCCGGCATCCTGGGCGAGCGCACCGCCGAACTGACGGCCCTGTTCGACCGCCAGGCCCGTCATGTCGAGGCGACCCTCTCGGGGGGCAGCCAGGCCCTGACCGGGGCCATCGGCGAGCGCACCGCCGAACTGGGCGCTGTGCTCGATCGGCAGGGCCGGTACCTCGAGACCACGCTCTCCAGCGGCGCGCAGGCCATCACCGGCGCGCTCGGCGACCGCACGGCCGAGATCGGCGCCGTGTTCGAGCGGCAGGGCCGGGTTCTCGAAACAACGCTCGCCAGCGGCGCACAGGCCATCACCGGCGCGCTCGGCGACCGCACGGCCGAGATCGGCGCCGTTCTTGATCGCCATGCCCGGACCGTCGATACGGCGCTCACCGCCGGTACGCAGGCGGTGACGACGGCGTTCGGCGACCAGTCCGGCGCGCTGACGCGGCTGTTCACGGAGCAGGGCGGCAGTCTTGTCGCGAGCCTGGCCGGCACCGGCGAGGAGGCGACCCGCCGGCTCGGCGAGGTTGGCGAGACCACGACGCGGGAGCTTGCAGCCGTTGGCGACGCCATCATGCGCACGCTTGAAGGCCGGTCGACCTCGATCATCGACATGCTGCGCGAGCGTAGCGAGGCCATGGCGCGGACGCTCGAAACCTCGGCGGCGGCCCTGCAGGTCGTCGTCGACGACGGCACCGAGCGGTCGGTGCAGCGGCTCACCGCCATCAACGCACTGGTACGCGACGAGGTCGAGGGCACGCTGAACCGAATGGCCGAGACCACGGCGGCGCTGGAGGCGACGATGGCCGGCTCCGGCACGTCGCTTGACACTCAGCAGGCCGATCTGGCCCGGCGCGTCCGCGAGCTGCAGGATGTGCTTGGCACCGTGACGGGTCAGACCGAAGCCGCAGCGGCGAAAGCCGGCGAGCAGGTCGCCGCCCTGCGCGCCCTGTCGGAGGGTGCCCTGCGCGAGGCCGGCGAGCTGTTCCAGACGCTGGACGCCCAGGGGCGTTCGGTCGCCGGCTCCACCCGCGAGCACGGCCGGGCCCTGGCGGAAGTTGCCCTCGCCCTGGAGCAGATCGAGCTGCGCGTCGGGACGGCCCTGGCCAACCGCCGCGACGGGCTTCAGGAGGTTCTGGACGCGATCGCGGGCCGGACCGACGACGTCGAGGCGATCACTCGCTCGTTCACAGCGATGGTCGACGACAGCCTGCGCATGGCCGAATCCCGTGCCCGCCAGATCGGCACCGTCCTGGCCGAATCGGCGCAGTCGACCAGCCAGTCTATCGGCGAGCAGTTCGACATGATCCGGGTCACCACCGGCAAGGAGCGCGAGCGCACCGCGGCGGCGCTGCGCGCCGCATACGAGCAGGCCATGAGCGAGCTCGGTGGTGCGCTGTCCGCTGCCACCGACCGGTTCCGCGAGGCCGCGCAGGAGATGCGCGGGTTGACCGACACGGTCCGCGGCGAACTGGAGGACACCCGCGCCGAACTGCGCCGCGGCGTCCTCGAACTGCCGCGCGAGACCCAGGATTCGACCGCTGCCATGCGGCGCGTCGTGGCCGACCAGATCAAGGCGCTGAACGAGCTGACCGCTCTGGTGTCGCGCTCCGATCGCGGGCTCGACCTGTCGCATCCCGAGGCTGCCGAGGTTCAGCAGCAGCAGGCCCGCCGCGTCGCCGGCGGGTCGGTGGCGCCGCAGACTGCCCAGGCGCCGGCCATGCCGCCCGCCACGGAACTCGTCGTCTCGGCGCCCCTGCCAGCCCGGGCCCCCGAGCCGCCGCGCCGGACCCCGGAGCCGCCGCGCCGCGCGCCCGAGCCGCCGCAGGGCCGCCCGAGCGTCCTGGTGACTCCGCCGCCGCGGCGCGCGGAACCGGCCACCCCGCCGCCGCCTGCTCCGCCTCCGGCACCGCCCCAGGTCCGCCAGCCACCGGTCGAGCCGGTTCTGCGCGAGACACTGCGGGAGACGCCGTCGTCGCCCGGCGCCCGGGGCGGCTGGCTCTCCGATCTTCTGGCCCGGGCCTCGCGCGACGACGAGCCGGCGGCTGCGCCGCTCCGGCCCGAGCTGCGCCCGTCGCTGCCGCCCGAGCGGCCGGCCGCGCCGGCTCCGACGCCGTCAGCGGGACGAGGCATCCACGCCAACGCCATCGAGTCGCTCGGTTCGTTGTCGGCCGACATTGCCCGCATGATCGACCATGACGCCGCCGTCGAGCTGTGGGAGCGCTACACCCGCGGCGAGACAAACGTGTTCACACGCCGGCTTTACACGCTGCAGGGGCAGGAGCGCTTCGACGAGTTCCGCCGGCGCTACCGCCGGGACGCGGAGTTCCGCGACACGGTCGACGCCTATGTGGAAAAGTTCGAGGAGTTGTTGCGCGAGGTGGCGCCTGGCGATCGGGACTCCGGACCTCGAAGATCATCACGCCAGACTGCCG
>JBMOJG010000064.1:0-9118 GCA_049316925.1 Alsobacter sp.
GGCCTGATGGAGATCGGGCCGGATCGCCCGGTGCTCTATTCCGTGGTCGAAACCGGCGGCCAGAGCCAGTTCATCGACTTGAACGGCAAGGGCAATCCGCACCTGACCGACCAGACGATGATGCACGAGACCAACGAATTCAAGCGCACCGTGATGGCACCCGAGGAGGTCAGGCGTACGGCGATATCCAAACAGGATCTCGCCTATTCACCGCCGTCGATCCGCCCGTAAGCGGCGACAACCAGTAATCGGGCAGGACCGCATGTCGGGTAGGACAGGGGGATGACACTTATGCATGGGTCGAACTATGCAAGCCTCGACGCCTATTGGATGCCGTTCACCGCGAACCGGCAGTTCAAACAGGCACCGCGAATGCTCGCGAGCGCGCAGGGTATGTATTATGTGGCGGAGGACGGCCACCGTGTGCTCGATGGTGTTGCCGGACTGTGGTGTGTCAACGCCGGACACGGTCGTCCCGAGATCGCCGCAGCAGTGAACGCGCAGATGGGGGAGCTCGACTACGCGCCCTCGTTTCAGATAGGCCATCGGTCGCCGTTCCGCTTCGCAGAGGCGTTGGCCGATATCGCACCGCCGGGCCTTGATCGCATCTTCTTCACTGGGTCGGGGTCGGAATCGGTCGATACCGCACTCAAGATCGCGCTCGCATACCAGCGCGCGATCGGACTGGGTACGCGAACGCGGCTGATCGGTCGCGAACGTGGCTATCACGGTGTTGGCTTCGGCGGCATCTCAGTCGGTGGCCTCGTCAACAACCGCCGTGCGTTCGGAACGCTGATCGCGGGCACCGACCACCTCCGCCACACGCACGATATTGTGCGCAACGCCTTTTCGACAGGCCTGCCCGAACACGGCGCAGAGCTGGCAGACGACCTCGAGCGGATGGTACAGCTTCACGGCGCCGACACGATCGCCGCCGTCATCGTCGAACCTGTTGCCGGTGCGGCAGGCGTATTGCCGCCGCCCCAAGGTTATCTGCAACGGCTGCGCGAGATTGCCACGCGACACGGCATCCTGTTGATCTTTGATGAGGTCATCACCGGGTTCGGGCGGCTCGGTACACCGTTCGCCGCCGAGTTTTTCGGCGTGACGCCCGATCTGATGACCACTGCAAAGGGGCTCACGAATGGCGCGATCCCGATGGGTGCCGTATTCGCAAGCCGGGCAGTCCACGACGCGCTGATGACAGGCCCAGCGCATCTGATCGAGCTGTTTCACGGCTACACCTATTCGGGCCATCCTGCGGCGTGCGCGGCGGGGCTCGCGACGCTCGACATCTATCGTCGAGAGGGGTTGCTGACACGCGCTGCGCAGGTCGCGGCGGCCTGGAGCGATGCGATCCATGGGCTGCGCGACTGCCGCAACGTCATCGATATCCGGACAGTCGGCTTGATTGCCGGCATCGAGCTTTCGCCACGCGACGGCGCGCCGGGCACGCGGGCTTATGACGTCTTCGTCGATTGCTTCGAACGGGGGGCGCTGATCCGCACGACCGGCGACATCATCGCGCTGTCGCCGCCGCTCGTCATCGATACCGACCAGATCGGCGTACTTGTCGACACGCTGCGGTCGGCGATCCAGCGCGTCGCGTAGCGCGCTCAGCTCTCCAGATCGGCGAATTCGGCGATGACCCATTCCCGGAAGCGGGTCAGCGAGCGATGGAGCGCCTCCTCGCGTCGGGTATAGAGATAGTAGCTGCCGATGCGGACCTCCGACGCGATCACCGGTTGCAGATACCCCTTTTCGATCTCTCCCCGCACGACGATTTCGGTCGCCAACGCAACACCCTGCCCGTCGCGCGCCGCATCGAGCACGTTATTGAGAAACCATAGCTTCGGTCCCTTGAGCGCCCCGATGTCCTTGACCCCGCTCGCGACGAACCATTGACACCAGAAATCAGTCGACACCTCATGCAGAAGCGGCGCGTGCAGCAGGTCTGCAGGGCTGACGATCGGACCTAAGGAGGAGATGAACGCCGGGCGCGCTACCGGTATCACGCGCGGCGATGCCAGTACCGTTTCCCACAGGCCGTCAGTTTCGATCGGGCCATAAGTAATGAGCAGATCGACCTCGCCATGCGCGACGTCGGGAACATCGAGCGTGGGTCTAATCGTGATCTCCACGTCGGGAATCAGCTGGCGCACCTTGTCGAGCATCGGCACCAGCCAGCGCGACGCAAGGCCGGGCACGCACCAAACGTTGAGCGCCTGCCACGGCGATGCCGGCCGTATCTCTTCGGTTGCCGACGCAATGCGATCAAGCGCAGCCGAAACCACCCGGAAATAGGCGCGCCCCTCCAGCGTCAGCGCGATCGACCGGCGGTTGCCGGCGAACAGCCGCACGCCAAGCCATAGTTCGAGATTGCGGATGTGGCGGCTGACGACTGAATGGCTGACTGCCATGGCGTCGGCCGCTTGGCGCATACTGCCGTGCCGCGCAGCCGCCTCGAACGCGCGCAGCGCCACCAGTGGGGGCAGGCGACGATCCATAACTCTTAGCTTGGCATCGGGGCAGTGGTGCCCCTTGGGCACAAGCGGTGCGGCATATTGATCATGCGGCAGCTAGCATTTTCCAGAGCGCTTGTGTCAAGAGGTCGGCAAGTGGCCGCGTAGCGATCGGTGACCATTAATCACCATAAGTGCGACGATAAGCCGCTTCACAAGCCGCCGTGATCGACCAAACTCAGATGCGTGAGGTTGGGGGCAGTGGCATATCGGCAAGCACAGACGCGGCACCGGGTACGGGCTGGCGATGAGCGGTCGCAGCGGCTACCGCCACACTCGTTCCTTGCGCACAGTAAGGACGAAAGCCGGGGCGGATGCGAGGGAGCGGGGCCGTGATGGTTGGGGCGATCAGGCGTCGCGACGCAATCGCGATTGTGCTCGGTGCCGCTTTTGTCGGCGGTTGTAGAAGGCGCGCAACAGTCGGTTCGATCATTGTCGGATCGTCGCCGACCGGTGCACCGTTCAGTTTTGTCGATCCTTGGACCAATGAACTGACCGGCGCGATGATCGATGCCGTGAATGCGGTCGGAAGCATTGTCGGGCTGAAGCTCGAGCTGGCTGTCACACCGTTTTCGGCGCTGATCCCTTCGCTCATGGGGCGCAAGATCGACCTGATCGCCGCAGCAATGCTGCGGACGCGCGAGCGCGAGCGCCTGGTTGCGTTCACCGATCCCATCTTCCCCTATCCCGCCGGGCTTGTCGTGCGCGGGAGCGACGCTGGCCGCTACCCGGACCTCGCCGCGCTTCGCAAAATGCGGGTGGGTGCACAGGTCGGCAGCCGGTTCATTGACCAGTTGACGGCGGCGGGCGTGGGCGAGGTTCGGACCTATGACGGCCTCTCCGATATCATCCGCGACGTCAGCTTCGGGCGGATCGATGCCGGCTATGGCGATGAACCGATCTTTCGATACCAGCTGCGCGTCGGGCCGCACCGCAATGCACGACTGGTCGCGGGGTTCACGTCGCCGGCCCACGAGGAACTATGTCTGGTCCTGCGCAAGGGCGATCCGCTGCTCGGTCGCCTGAACGCCGCCATCACCCAGTTGCAGGCCCGCGCAATCCCCGGCATCGCCAGCCGCTGGCACCTGGAGCCCGGAACATGACCGAATTTTTTGCTGACACGGCGACGTTCCTCCCCGTATTGCTGCGCGGGTTGGGCATGACGGTGCTCATCACGATTTGCGCACTGGCACTGAGTGTGGTGTTGGGATTCGCGCTCGCTTTGATGAAGCTGTCGGGTATCTGGATCCTCAGCATAACCAGCTCGACGATCATCAATATCGTCCGCGGCATTCCGATCATCGTCCAGCTCTTTTTTGTCTATTTCGTGCTCCCGGAACTCGGCATTGTTCTTGATGCCTTTCCGGCGGGCGTGATCGGGCTTGGGATCGCTTATTCGGTCTATCAGGCAGAAAACCTACGCGGCGGGTTCGAATCGGTCGATCCGCTGATCGTCGAGGCTGGCACCGCGCTCGGCATGGGGCAAGGGCTGCTCATGCGTCGGGTGATTGTGCCGCTCGGCATCCGCACCGCTCTCCCCTCTTTCGGCAACACGACGGTGATGCTGCTGAAGGATTCCTCTATCGCCTCAACGATCACCGTCGCCGAACTGACTCGCGCCGGCCAGTTGCTGGCGATCTCGACCTTCAAGAACGGCACCGTCTATGCACTGATTGCGCTGCTCTATCTCGCGACCAGCTTACCGCTGGCAATGGGCATCCGCGCCCTCGAACGTCGGGCAGCGCGCCGGTGATCCGGCTGTCGCATGTCCGCAAGGCGTTCGGCGCGCGGCGCGTCCTCGACGACATCAGCTTCGAGGTTCGCGCCGGTCAGGTTACTTGCCTGATCGGCCCGTCTGGATCAGGCAAATCGACGATCCTGCGCTGCATGAATGGCCTTGAGAGCCACGATGCCGGTTCGATCGAGGTCGATGGCGACATCGTCACGCCGCGTAACCTGTCGGCCATCCGCCGCAAGGTCAGCATGGTATTTCAGCGGTCCAACCTGTTCCCGCACCGCAGTGCGATCGAGAACATCATCGAGGGACCGGTCCATGTCCTCGGCCAGGATCCGCGCAGCGCGCGCGAGTATGGCCTCGCGCTGCTTGACAAAGTCGGCCTTGTCGATCGCGCTGACAGTTTCCCGGCCCAGCTGTCGGGTGGCCAGCAACAGCGCGTCGGCATTGCCCGGGCGCTTGCGATGCAGCCGCGCGCGATCCTTTTTGACGAACCGACCTCCGCGCTCGATCCGGAGCGCGTCGGCGAGGTGCTGGGCGTAATGCGCACGCTGGCCGATGAAGGCATGACGATGATTGTCGTAACGCACGAGATGATGTTCGCCCGCGAGGTCGGCGATCGCGCGTTGTTCATCGACGGCGGTGTTGTCGTGGAAGAAGGCAACGCGAAAGATATGCTGACTGCGCCCGTCCAAGAACGGACGCGGTTGTTCCTCAACCGTGTCCTGAACCCGATCTAAAGAAAGTCGGTAAGTGCAACCAGCAGCGCATCGGGCGCTTCCTCCTGCGGGCAATGGCCGCAATCGATTGCCCGACCCAAAACGTTGGTCGCCTTCTCGCGCCAGGTTGCGATGACATCGTAGAGTGCGCCGACCGTTCCACGAGCGCCCCACAGCGCCAGCAGCGGCACCCCCACGCGCACCGCCGCGTCGACAGCGTCGTGTTCGAGGTCTATCGTTGCCGCCGCGCGATAATCTTCGCAGATCGCGTGGCGGGTCGCAGGGTCGGCATAGCAGCGCCGATATTCGGCCATCACTCGCGGGTCGATCGCGTCCGGCGTCTTGATCTGGCCAGCGAGGTGCGCGTCAAGAAACACATCAGGATCCGCGCCGATCATGCGCTCGGGCAGCGGGAATGGCTGGATGAGGAAGAACCACCAGAAATACCTGCGCGCGAACTCCATGTCGGTGCGTGCGTACATTGTCGCGGTCGGCGCGATATCGATCACGACGATGCGACTAACGGCACCGGGATGGTCGAGCGCCATGCGGTGCGCGACCCGCCCGCCGCGGTCATGGCCGACTACTGCAAAGCGATCGTATCCAAGTCGACGCATCACCGCGACTTGATCAGCGGCCATCGCGCGCTTCGCATAAGCGACATGGCCAATGCCACCATCGGGCTTTGCGCTATCGCCATAGCCGCGCAGGTCAGTCAGCACGACACTGAACCGCTTGGCCAGTCGCGGCGCGACCTTGTGCCACGTTAGGTGAGACTGCGGATGGCCGTGGAGCAGCAACAGCGGCGGCCCCGACCCGCCCGTCGCGGTGCGGATACGCACGCCATCGGCGTCGATGTCGTGCCAGGCGAAGCCGGGAAGCAGGTCGGGGTACCCCGCAGGCGCGGTCAAGCCGGTTCCTCGACGAGCCAAGGGTTTTCGGCGAGATATGCCTGCTCGAATGCATCGATCGCATCGGCGTATGTCAGCGTTTCGCCAATCCGGTCGAGGCCGAGCATCAGCGCACGCCGCCGCGCAGGGTCGATAGTGAACGGGATCGCGCCGTCGCCTGTTTCGATCTGCTGAGCGTCGAGGTCAATCATCAGCCGCCGGGCGCCTTCCCCTACCTTGGCCGCGAGCGGCGCAAGGGCCGCATCGTCGAGCGAAATAAGGAGCAGGCCGTTGTTGGCCGCATTGTCCGCGAAGATACCGGCAAAGCTGGTGCCGACGATTGCGCGGATGCCAAATTGCAGCATGCCCCAGACCGCATGTTCGCGCGAAGATCCGCACCCGAAATTGGATCCGACGACCAGAAAGCGTGTTTCTGCCATATTCGCATGATTGAGAAAGAAACCGGCACGCGGTGCACCGTCGGCGTCGAAGCGCAAATCGTGGAAGAGCCCGCGTGCCAGCCCGGCGCGGTCGATGCCTTTCAGGAACTGCTTGGGCATGATGACGTCGGTATCGATGTTAGCGCCGGGCAGTGCCGCCGCGATCCCGGCGACGCGCGTGAAAACCGGTATCGTCATGGCGCAATCCGCGCGAGCGTGCGGACGTCGGTCAGCCGCCCGGTGACGGCGGCGGCCGCGACCATTGCCGGACTCATCAGATGGGTTCGCCCGCCGCTGCCCTGCCGCCCCTCGAAATTACGATTGGTGCTCGACGCGCAGCGTTCGCCGGGCGCCAGCACGTCGTCGTTCATCGCCAGGCACATCGAGCAGCCCGACTGCCGCCATTCAAAGCCGGCGTCGGTGAACACGCGGTCGAGTCCCTCGGCTTCCGCCTCACGGCGCACGGTCGAACTGCCTGGCGAGATCATCGCGCGCACGCCCGGTGCGACGGTGCGCCCGCGCAACACCGCCGCGGCATCGCGCAGGTCGGACAGCCGCGCGTTGGTGCACGAGCCGATGAACGCGCGGTCGATCGCGATGCTGGCGAGCGCCATACCCGGCTCCAGCCCCATATAAGCGATGGCGCGCTCGACGTCGCGCCTCCGATCGGGCGGTTGCATGCCGGGGTCGGGTACGCTTTCGCCGATCGCTGCCGCTTGGTCGGGGCTGGTTCCCCAACTGACCATCGGCGCAATGTCGGCTGCGTCCAGTACGACTTCACGGTCGTATCGCGCGTCCGCGTCGCTGCGCAGTGTTCCCCATGCGAGCCCGGCGCGTTCGAGCAGAGTGGGCGGCGGTGTCCGCGGACGTCCGTCGATATATCGCATGACCTGATCGTCGGGCTCGATCAGCGCAACCCGCGCGGCACATTCGACCGCCATGTTGCAGATCGTCATCCGCCCCTCGACGCCGAGCGCAAAGATCGCCTCGCCAGTGAATTCGAGCGCATGGCCCGCGGCCCCGTCAGCGCCGATGGTGCGGATGAGCGCCATCACCAGATCCTTTGCGGTCACGCCGATCGGCAACGCGCCGTCGACATGTGCGCGCATCGTCGCCAGCCGGGTGTAGGGCAATGTCTGCGTTGCTAGCAGATGCTCGATATCGGAGGTACCGATGCCGAAGCCGACCGACCCGAATGCACCATAGGTCGTGGTATGACTGTCGCCTGCAGCGATGACCATGCCGGGCATAACCCAGCCCAGTTCGGGCAGAACAACATGTTCGATCCCCTGCCGCGCGCTGAGCACATCGTACATCTCGATGCCGAAATCGCGCCCGTTACGCGCGAAATAATCGATCTGCTGCTGCGCGCCCGCATCCTCGACGCCCGCACCGCGATCGGGGGCGGTCGAGTTGACATGGTCGACGACACCGATTGCCGCCTGGGGACGGCGCACCGCGCGTCCGGCATCCCGCAGGCCGCTGAACGCCTGCGGGCTAGTATATTCGTTGAGCACCGTACGGTCGACGTAGAGGAGCAGCGATTCGCCCGGCCCGCGGACATCCTTCAGTGAAAGCACGCGATGACAGTCGATGATCTTGTCGTAAAGCGTTCGGCCCGCACGCATCGCCATTTCCTCCTGCTTACCGCTGCTGTCACTAGCGTCCGGCCTGACGGCAGCAAGCGCCGACATACCTGCCCCGATCCCCGATACGGCAAGCGGCGCTACCGTTAGCAAGGAGCGACGGTCAGGTGGTGCCCGGATGGCACCATATGTCGGCAGAATTTCCATTATTGCGCGAGCGCCGGGCGGGAGAGGTTCGGTAATGGTCAGGTCGTGATCTACCGCCCTGCGAATACCAAATCGGAGTCCTGAGAATGAAAATGCCGTTCTTGCTCGCCTCCCTGGCCTTGCTTTGGAGTTCCGCTGCCGTCGCGCAACCGGTACCCAGCCCGCGGCCAGACGAGCACGCGTTCCGCGCGATCTACAAAGAGATGGTGGAGACCAATACGACACGCTCGACCGGCAGCTGCACCGACCTTGCGGCCAAGGTCGCGAAGCGGCTGGCGGCAGCAGGCTTCGCGAGTACCGATATCTACGAAATCGAGGCGCCCGGCCATCCTCAATGGGGATCAATCGTTGCGGTCCTACGCGGCAGCGATCGTAAGGCGCGACCGATGCTGCTGTTGGCGCACCTCGACGTGGTCGAGGCTAATCGTGCGGACTGGGTGCGCGAACCGTTCGTGCTAACTGAAGATAAGGGTGTATTCTACGGACGCGGGACCAGCGACGACAAGGCGCAGGCCGCGGTCTGGGTCGATAGCCTGATCCGCCTACGCCAGTCAGGCTTCGTTCCCGTGCGCGATATCAAGATGGCGCTGACCTGCGGCGAAGAAACGCCTGACAGCTTCGACGGGGCCGAATGGCTGACGCTCCATGCGCGTGACCTGATCGATGCCGAATTCGCCCTGAACGAAGGCGCGGGCGGCCTTCTCGACGCCGGCGGCAAGCGGATAGCGCTGAACATCCAGGCGGGACAAAAGGTATACCAGAACTTCCGTGCGGAGATCACCAACCCCGGCGGCCATAGCTCGCTGCCAGTTCACGACAACGCGATCTACAATCTGGCCGAGGGGATGCTGCGGCTGCGCGATTTCGACTTTCCGGTCCAATTGAGCGACGGTAACCGCGCCTATCTGACGGGGATGGCCAAACTGCTGGGCGGCGCCGATGGCGCGGCAATGGCGGCCGTCACGGCCGACCCCGCGAACGCCGCAGCGGCCGCAGTGCTGGCGCGCAATCCAGCGTGG
>JBMOJG010000065.1:0-9081 GCA_049316925.1 Alsobacter sp.
TGACAGAAAACGCCGCCGAGCTTTCGCGCCCTGCTGCCATTGGCGGGTCGCGCCGGCGCGTTTCCGAGGATCGCGGCCTGCTCGTCGTCTATGGGCTGACCTTCCTCGTCATCACGATGCTGGTCGCCATCCCGATCCTTGCGCTGGTGTATGGCAGCCTGCGCACCAATGCGCCTGGGCTGCCGGGCGAATGGACACTGCGCAACTATGCGGGGCTCGCCTCGCCCGGCGTCGTCGGCGCGATGCTGACGACGCTTACCATCGGCCTGTTCACCTCGGTGGCGTCGATCATCATCGGCGCCGCGATGGCGCTGGTCATCCACCGCACCGATTTTCGCCACGGCGCGCTGGTCACGCCGCTCATCGGTCTGACCTTCTACTTCCCGTCCTTCATCCTCGGCATGGCGTGGATCATCATCGGTGCGCCCGGTGGCATCTACAATACGGTCGTCGACGATCTGCTGGGCATGCCGTGGCTGCGCGCCGACATCTACACGGCCGGCGGCATCGTGTTTGTCATGGTGCTCCACCAGGTGCCGTTCGTGTACCTGACCATGCGCGGCCCGGTGATCGGCATGGACCCGATCTACGAGGAGGCGGCCAGCGCCGCCGGTGCAAGGCCCGGCCAGGTGCTCACAAGGGTGACGCTGCCGCTGCTGGCCTATTCGCTGGCCTCAAGCTTCATCCTCACCTTCATCATGACGATCGAGCAGTTCGCCATTCCGGCGCTGCTCGGCATTCCCGGCCAGGTGACGATGCTGGCGACGCAGCTCTACCTGCTCGTCCGCTTCTCGCCGACCGACTACGGCCTTGCCGCCGCCATCGGCATCGCGCTGAGCCTTGTCACGGGTGCTGCCATCTGGGCCCAGCGCAGCGTCACCCGGGCCGGCCGCCTCACGACGGTCACCGGCAAGGCCGGCCGCATCAAGCCGATCCCGCTCGGGCGCTGGCGGCTTGCCGCCAACCTGCTGTGTTTCGGCTACATCGCGCTGGGCCTCGTCCTGCCGATGGCGATCCTGCTCTACACTTCGGTGATCAAGTGGTTCACCGTGAACCCGCTCGAGGCGATCTACACGCTGCGCAACTACGTCTACATCTGGGAAAGCGCGTCGACGCTGAAGAGCTTCACCAACACGCTCATCGTGTCGGGCGTGGGCGCCGGGATCGGCGTCATGCTGGGGCTTGCGTGCAGCTATTTCACCCTGCGGCTGCGCCCGCCTGGCTCGCGCGCCCTCGATTTTGTCGTCAACCTGCCGTTCGGTGTCCCCGGCGTGGTGATGGGCCTCGGCCTTTTGTGGGCCTACGCGTATCTGCCGCTGCCGCTCTACGGCACGTTGACGCTGTTGATCGTTGCCTTCATCACCCGGTTTCTGCCCTACGCCACCGAGACGATCGGCGGCCAGATGGTGCAGATCGACCGCAGCCTCGAGGAGGCCGCCTGGGTCAATGGCGCCACCCGCACCGGCGGCGTCCGGCGCATCATCCTGCCGCTGGTGATGCCCTCGGTGCAGGGCGCCTATTTCCTGCTGTTCATGGCCTTCTTCCGCGAGATCTCCTCGGCGATCCTGATCTATTCCGCCAACACGGCGGTGATCTCGATCTCCATCTGGAGCTTCTTCGAGCAGGCCAACTGGGGCCTCGCAAGCGCGCTCGCGGTGGTCGCCACCCTCATTATCTTCGTCGCCATGGCGGTGATCGTCCGCCTCGCGCCGGTCGCCCGCCGCGGCTGACAGGACACCCGCATGAGCATCAGTGTCGAGAATCTGGTCAAGCGCTACGGCACCGTCACGGTGGTGCACGGCATTTCGTTTTCGGTCGCCAAGGGCGAGTTCATGTCGCTGCTCGGCCCCTCGGGCTGCGGCAAGACCACGACACTGCGCTCGATCGCCGGGCTGGAGGACGCCGACGGCGGCGTGATCCGCATCGCCGACAAGGTCGTGTCGGCACCCGCGCAAGGCATCCTCGCTCCGGCCCATGAGCGCCGCATCGGCATGGTGTTCCAGTCCTACGCGATCTGGCCGCACATGTCGGTGGCCGCCAATGTCGGCTTTCCGCTGTCGATCCGGAAGGTCGCCGCCGACGAGGTCGCGCGTCAGGTCGACGACGCGCTGGAGATCGTCGGTATGCGGCATCTGCGCGACCGTCAGCCCTCGCAGCTGTCAGGCGGCCAGCAGCAGCGCGTGGCGCTCGCCCGCGCCATTGTCGGCCGGCCACAGGTGCTGCTGTTCGACGAGCCGCTGTCGAACCTCGACGCCAAGCTGCGCGAGGGCACCCGCCTGGAGATCCGTCGCCTGCAGCGTGAGCTCGACGTCGCCGCCGTCTATGTCACCCACGACCAGGAGGAGGCGCTGTCGATGTCCGACAACGTCATCGTCATGGACCATGGCCGCATTACCCAGGCGGGTACGCCCAAGCAGCTCTACCGCCGGCCTGCCAACCGCTTCGTTGCCGACTTTGTCGGCCGCGCCAGTTTCCTCGACGTGGTTCCCGGACCGGGCGGGCAGGGTTGGCGGACGCCGGACGGCGCCGTCATCCGTCTCGACGATGCCGGTGCGCCGGCCGCCTCGCGCTACCAGGCGATGCTGCGGCCGGAGGCGGTCGCCGTCGTGCCCGGTCATGTCGGTCCTGACGTCGAGGGTGTCGACAACACGCTCCACGGGACTGTCGCGGGCAGCCAGTATCTGGGTGCCCATACCGAGTACCAGGTGGCGGCTGGTGGCACCGTCGTGAAGGTCTATGCGGTCGCCGATTTCGAGCCGGGCGCGCCCGTGACCCTGCGCTTTCCCGCATCGCTCTGCCGTCTCGTGGCCCTGCCCGACGAGGCCGCCGGATGACGCGCACCGCCCTTGTCGCCGCTCCGCAGCTGCGCGACCTGGTCGCCGCGCTGTTCGTCGCGCAGGGCGTCGCGCCCGGCGACGCCGCGACCGTGGCGCATTGCCTGGTCGAGGCCGACCTGCGCGGCGTTGCCTCGCACGGGGTCGGCCGGGTGCCGGTCTATCTGAAGCGACTGCGCAGCGGGCTGGTGGCGGCCCGCCCGGTGATCGTCGTCGAGGATGTCACGCCGGTCGCGGCGCGCATCGACGGCGGCAACGGCCTCGGTTTCCTTGTGGCGCGTCGCGCCACCGCGGAGGCCGTGTCGCGGGCCAGGACCTACGGCATCGGCATCGCCCTGGCACGCCGCAGCAACCATTTCGGCATGGCGGCCAGCTATCTGCGCCAGGCGGTGGAGGCGGGCTGCGCCGCCTTCGTGTTCACCAACGCCTCGCCGGCCATGCCGATCTGGGGCGGGAAGGTGCCGTTCCTGGGGACGAGCCCGTTCGCCTTCGGGGCGCCGGGCGGGGAGGGCACGCCGCATCTGCTGCTCGACATGGCGACCTCGGTGGTGGCGCGCGGCAAGATCCGCCGCGCCATGGTGGCGGGCGAGCCCATTCCGCTCGGCTGGGCGCTCGACCGGGATGGCCAGCCGACCACCGATGCGGCCGCTGCCTATGACGGGCTGATCCTGCCGCTCGGCGGCCCCAAGGGGTCCGGCCTGTCGCTGATGATGGAGGTGCTGGCCGGGGTTCTGGCCGGCTCCGCCTTCGGCGGCCGTGTCGGCAATCAATACCTGGACGACGACCGGCCGCAGGATGTCGGCCACATGGTCATTGCGTTGCGGCCCGATCTGGCCGTTACCGCCGACGAGTATCGCCGCCGCATGGCCGCGCTCGTGGCCCGCGCCAAGGCCTGTCCGACAGCGGAGGCGGGCGGCGAGATCCTGATGCCGGGCGAACCGGAGGCCCGGCTCGAGGCGCAGCGGCTCCGCGACGGCGTGCCAATCTCGGCCGAGGACGCCGCCGGACTGTGCGCCGAGGCCCGGCTGGCCGGGGTTGCGCTGCCGGCCGCACTGGCGGGCGTCGCGTGATGGGGCGCACCCCGAGGGAGAGATGGCGATGATCAGGATTGCCGTTCTGGATGACTACCAGGGCGTCGCCCGCACCTTTGGCGACTGGTCCGTGCTCGGGCCGGACGCGCAGGTCGAGGTGTTCCGCGCGCCTTTGGCCACCGAGGACGAGGCTGCCGCCGCGCTGGCCGGCTTCGATGTGGTCTGCCTGATGCGCGAGCGCCTGGCCGTTCCCGCTTCGCTGCTGGACCGGCTGCCGAAGCTGCGGCTGCTGCTGGTGACCGGCGCCAGGGTGCGGGTCATCGATCTCGAGGCTGCCGCCGCCCGCGGCGTCACGGTCTGCCACACCAGCGCCGGCGAATCGCATTCCGCCACCCCGGAACTCGCCTGGGCGCTGCTGCTGGCTGTCGCCCGCCACCTGCCGCAGGAGCATCAGCGCATGCGCGAGGGCGGCTGGCAGGAGACCGTGGGGATGACGCTCGGCGGCAAGACCCTCGGGCTTGTCGGCCTCGGCAAGCTCGGCGCCCGCATGGTGCCCATTGCTCGCGCCTTCGGCATGGATGTGATCGCCTGGAGCCAGAACCTCACCGACGAGCGCGCCGCCGAGGTGGGTGTGCCGCGTGTCGCCAAGGACGCGCTGTTCCAGACCGCCGACGCGGTGTCGATCCACATGCAGCTCGGACCGCGCTCGACCGGCCTTGTCGGCGCGGCCGAGATCGCGCTGATGAAACCGGGCGCCATCCTCGTCAACACCTCGCGCGGTCCGATCATTGACGAGGCCGCGCTGCTCTCGGCTCTTCAGTCAGGCCGGATCCGCGCCGGCCTCGACGTCTATGACGTCGAGCCGCTCCCCGCCGGCCATCCGCTGCGCTCGGCCCCCAACCTGGTGATGACGCCGCATCTCGGCTTCGTCACCGAGGGGGCCTACCGGGAGTGGTATCCCGACCTCATCGAGGGCATCCGGGCCTGGCGCGACGGCAAGCCCGTTCGCGTCATGGCCGCGCCGGCTGCCTGATCCACCCGCATCCGCCAGTCGAGGAGCGCCGCATGGCCCAGACCCCTGTCATCAAGACCGCCGACCTCGTCGACACCCACGACGCGCAGGTGCGCTTCTGTCACGCGCCGCTGCGCCTGTACGGCATGCGGCGGGCCTTCCACGGCACGGTCCGCACGATCCGGACCTTCGAGGACAATGTGCTGATCAAGGCGACGCTCGGCGAGCCCGGCGCCGGGCGGGTGCTGGTCGTCGATGCGGGCGGCTCGACCCGGCTCGCGGTGGTGGGCGACATGCTGGCGGAGATCGGCCGCGCCAGCGGCTGGGCCGGCCTCGTGCTGTATGGCGCGATCCGCGACGTGGCCGAGATCAACGCCATGGCGTTTGGCGTCTATGCGCTTGGCAGCTCGCCCAAGAAGAGCGCCAAGGCGGGCACCGGCAGCGTCGACGTGCCGGTCAATTTCGGTGGGATCGATTTCACGCCGGGGGCCTACCTCTACGCCGACGAGGACGGCATCCTTGTCGCGCCACGCGCCGTCCACGACGCCTGAGGCAGCGCCGCGTCAGCGCGCCCGCAGCGCGCCTGCGAGGTCGCGCACCGTGCGGTTCTCGATGTCGAGGACCACGTCACGGATCGCCTCGACCTGCTCTGCGCCGACCGCCAGCGAGGCGGACCCGGCGAACTTGGCGCTGACCTGCTCGAGGGTCAGCGCCCTGTCGCCAGCGCCGCTGTTCACCCGCACATGGCGGAACAGCTCGCGCCCGTCGCGCAGCACCACCCGCACGCCGCCCGAGAAATAGGTCGGGAACGCCGAATTGCCGTCGATCGTGCAGCGCACCCGCAGCGCCAGATCGCGCACCGCCGGGTCGCGCAGGGCGTCGTCCTGCAGTTCCGGCAGGCCGAAGCGCCGCTTGAGCAGGCAGGTCGCCACGACGAACTGGGCGCTGAACTTGGCCTCGTAGTCGGTCGTCGGCCGCTCCTTGGCGGCGGCCGGCTCGGCGACGATCGGCATCGTGTCGCGCGGCAGGAAGGCCTCGACGCTGGCAATGTCCGCGCCGTCGATCAGCCCGCCGAGCTCGATCGCCGCATCGGCGCAGCCATGGATGAAGTGGCAGACCGGATAGGGCTTCAGCGCCGTGTCGGCGAAGTGCCGGCGCGAGCCGAGTTCTGCCGACATGCCGTCGACGTCGACCGTGCCGGCAAGCGTCTGCAGATGGGTGTGGAACAGCCCGAACTTGCCCTCGTAGGGCCGGGTCGGGCCGACGAACCCGGCCTGCGCCAGGCGCGCTGCGGTGATACCCGCAACCGCCGCCCAGCCCGGATGGAAGCGCTTGGTCCACGCACCTTCCTCGAGGAACACCTGGACGCCGGACGCCGTCGAGGCGGCGATGCCCTGCGCCGCCACCAGCGCCGCCGCATCGAGCCCCAGCAGCTTTCCTGCAATCACCGCCGAGGCGAAATGCGCCACGATCGCGGTCGCGTGGAAGCCGGTGTGGTGAAACCCGCCCTTGACCGCTGCGCCGATGCGCACCGCCGTCTCCATGCCGGCCATGTAGGCGGCCATGAAAGTTCGTCCATCGACGTCCAGGGCCTCGCCCAGCGACAGCGCGCAGGGCAGGCACGCCGCCGTCGGATGCACGATGCTGCCGAGATGCGTGTCGTCGAAGTCGAGGCCGTGGATGAGAATGCCGTTGGCCAGCGCCGCGTCGCGCACCGGCAGCCGCTCGTGCCGGCCGACGACGCTGCAGGTGCCGCCCGGCTCCGCCATGGCGGAAATGCCGGCGAGTGCCCGGTCGGCATACGGATAGGCGTTCGACGCGAGGCCGACCCCGAGCGCGTCGAGGATCGACAGCCGTCCGCGCAGCCGCGCGGCTGCCGGCACGTCCTCGCAGCGCAGCGCCACGGCCATCGCGGCCAGCGCCGCGGCCGGTGCTACCTCGGGCTGGGGAACGGTCAGGGGAAGGGCGGATGCCATCGCGGTCTCCTCGCACGGGGCCGTCTGCGCGGCCTGCGGGAATGACGGCAGCGCCCCCCGAAACTGTCAACAATTTACTCCCGGGCCGCCACCGTGCATAGCTGATCTGCGCCAACTTGCCGGCTGGAGGCCGAATCGCGTGAACGATGCTCTCAAGCAACCGATCCGGGCCCAGTCGCTGGTCGACGTCGTCACCGAGCGTCTCGAGGCCGCCATCGTCAATGGCGAACTTGCCCCCGGCAGCCGGCTGAGCGAGCAGGGGCTGGCTTTGTCGCTGGGCGTCAGCCGCGGCCCGCTGCGCGAGGCGATCCGCCGACTGGAGGGTCGCAAGCTGGTTCAGCGCACCACCAATATCGGGGTGCACGTCACCAAGCTCACCGGCAACGACCTGTCGGACCTGCTGGTCGTGCGCGAGGCTCTGGAGGGCATGGCCTGCGGGCTGGCCGCCTCGGCCATGACCGATGCCGAGCTGGCCGACCTCGACCGGCTTCTCGACGACCATGGCGAGCAGGAGAGCGTGCGCAACGGCACGGGCTACTACCAGCAGTCGCCGGACTTCGATTTCCACTTCCGTATCGTCTCGGCCAGCCGCAACGAGCGGCTGATCCACATGCTGTGCCACGACCTGTATGACCTGCTGCGCGTCTATCGCTACAAGTCGAGCCGCTTTTCCGGCCGCGCCACGGCGGCCTTCGAGGAGCATTTGCGCATTGCCGCGGCGCTGCGCGCCCGCGATCCGGAGGCCGCCGAGGCGGCGATGCGGGCCCATATCCGCAATGCCCGGACGCATATTCTCGCCCAGATCGCCGCGGACACCGCCTCCATCTGATCCGTCCCCGGTCTGCTCTGCCTCGCGCCGCTGACCCTTGCATTTCGCTGTATACAAAGGTACGCCTGCGAATGCAGTGAGTGGCTGGACGGCCCGCATGGGCTGTGCGCCTGCAGAACGGGAGACTGACATGGCCGAGACGTTCGACGTAATCGTCGTGGGGGCGGGCAATGCGGCGCTGGCAGCCTCCGTGTCGGCCAAGGAAAACGGCGCGGAGCGCGTTCTCGTCCTGGAGAAGGCCCCCCGCGAGATGCGCGGCGGCAACACTCACTGGAGCGGCGGCGTGCTGCGCTTTGCCTTCGACGATCCGCACGAGATCGGGCCGCTGGTGCCCGGCGTCGAGGAAGAGTTCGAGAACTTCTACGACGGCATCCAGCCCTACACGAAGGAGGACTATCACGGCGACCTGATGCGGGTGACCAGCGGCCGCACCGATCCGGTCCTGTCGCGGGTCCTCGTCGACAATTCGCAGGACACCGTGAAGTGGATGAACAGGGTCGGGCGCATCAAGATGGAGCCCGCCGTCACCCTTTCGGCTGTCCGCAAGGGCAACATGATGGTGTGGGCGCGCGGCCTCGTGGTCCGCGCCGCGCATGAGGGCGTCGGCCTGTCGCGCAGCTGGTTCTCCACCGCCGAGCAGATGGGGATCGACATCCGCTACGGCAGCGCCGTGACCGAGCTGGTCGTCGGCGACGACGGCCGCATCGCCGGGGTGAAAGTCCGCGACGACGACGGTATCAAGACGATCCATGCCCGCTCTGTGGTGCTGGGAGCCGGTGGCTTCGAGGCCAATGTGCAGATGCGCACCCAGCATATCGGCCCGCTCGTCGGTGCCGCGAAGGTGCGCGGCACTCCCCACAATCAGGGCGACGGGCTGCGCATGGCGATAGCGATCGGCGCCATGCCGTGGGGCCAGTGGAGCGGCTGCCACGCCACGCCGATCAGCGCCGACTGGGGCGATTTTGCGCCGCGCGAGATGACCGACCGGTCTAACCGGCTAAGCTATGTCTATGGCCTGATGCTGAACCGCAAGGGCCGCCGCTTCGTCGATGAGGGCGAGGACGGGGCACTGTTCACCTACGCCAAGTTCGGCCGCGCCATCCTCGCCGAGCCCGGTGCCAAGGCCTGGCAGATCTTCGACCAGAAGGTCGTGCACCTGCTCGAGCCGCGCTACCAGACGAGCACGCCGATCACGTCCGACACGCTCGAGGGCCTGATCGACCAGCTCGACATCGACGACAAGGCCGAGGCCCTGCGCACCGTCAAGGCCTACAATGCTGCCGCCCACGACGCCGACGGACGCTATGACCCCACCCGCAAGGATGGCCTCGCGACCACCGGCGACCTGACGCCGCCCAAGACCAACTGGGCCGTGAAGATCGACAAGGCGCCCTACTAC
>JBMOJG010000066.1:0-9079 GCA_049316925.1 Alsobacter sp.
CGCGATGCGGCTCTCGGCCTCGTGCGGACGCAGCGACAGCAGCCTTTCCGCCCGGGCGAGGCGGTCGAGGGCGGAATCGCCGGGGCGGATATCCAGATAGGCGGCCGCAAGGTCGGGATGCGGGGACTGGGTCCATGCCTGTTCGACGACCTTGGCGGCCTTGCGCAGTTCGCCGCGGCGCGACAGCAGGCGACCCGCCAGCGCGGCGGCCGGGACGAGGCCGGGCGCAAGACGCAGGGCCTCGCGGGCCTGTCCGAGGGCGGCCTCGGGCTCTCGCTCGGAGCGGTCGAGGGCCTCGGCGACGAGCAGAACGGCGCGGTGGCGGCGCACCACCGCCTTGTCGAGCCCGCGGGCACCGCGATCCAGCGTGCCACGCGCCGAGGCCCAGTCGCCATCGGCGCACTGGTATTCGAGCAGGGCCTCGCCGGCCCAGGACACGGTCGGCGACAGGCGGGCCGCCTCGGCCGCATAGGCGCGGGCGGCCGAGCCGTCGCCCTTGCGCCGCGCCTCGACGAACAGGCCGCGCAGGCCGAGGACCCGCGTCTCGGGATCATCCAGCATGCGCTTGAAGGCGCCTTCGGCGGCGCTGCGGTCACCGGCCATCTGGGCGGCCTGGGCCTTGAGCAGCAGCGCAAGGGGCTCGTCGCCCAGCAGCTTGCCGGCATCCTCGGCATGGCGGCGGGCGGAGCGCGGATCGCCGGCGCCGACGGCGACCATGCCGCGCGATACCGCCGCATAGCCGCGGGCGCGCTTGCGGGCCCGGCCGGCCAGCCCGATGATCGACGGCAGCCGGAAGATCAGCCGCAGCACGGTCCAGACAAAGATCGTGGCGACGACGAGGGCTGCGATCGCGGCGGCGGCGCCGAGCAGCGTCGTGGTGATGCGGCCATGGCCCGGGACGGTGACGGCCACCTCGCCAGGCTGGTCCAGCAGCCAGGCGCCGCTGAAGGTCAGCAGCGCAACGACCGCGATGTAGAGCAGGATGCGGATCATCGGGCAGGGCCTCCGGACCGGGTGGCGGCGATGACGGCGTCGACGGCCGTGACGACGAGCGCATCGGCGGCCTTGCCGGCGGCGATGCGGGCGCGGACCGTGTCGGCGACGGCCTTCAGGTCCGGCGCCGGGGCGGGGATCTTCTCCAGCGCCGCGAGCGCATCCGGAAGCGAACCGCGCTGCAGCGCCGCCTCGGCGCGGGAGGCCAGCGAGGCCGGATCCTCACCCTCGCCGCCGAGCGGGCGGACCCGGTAGAGCCGGCTGATGCCGGCCGTGAGCCGGTCGACCACGCCGGCCTCGGCCGGAACCGGGGCCGGTTTGGCCATGCGCTCGACCAGCGGCGTCAGCGCGGTGGCCAGGCGGGCCGGGGATGGCGCGCCGGCGGCGGCAAAGGGCTTCAGTGCGGCGATGGTCACCGAATCGACCCGCGATGCCTCGAGCGCGTCGAGCTCCCGCGCAAAGGGCACGCCGCGCGCAAGTGCGTCGCGGGTCAGCCAGGCGACTGCCATGACGGCGCTCTCGCGGGCGCCGAGGGCTGGCACCGGGGGAGGCGGCGGTGGCGGCGGTTCGGGCGGACGGCCGGGCTCGGGCGTCGGCACCGGCCGGGCGGCGAGGGCCGTGACGGTGCGGGTGAGTTGCTCCAGTCGCTGGATCGCGCCGGCGCCGTCATCGCTGGTCATTGCCAGACGCTTGCTAACGCCGTCGAGATCGGTTCGCAGCGCCTGCTGGCTGGTCTCGGTCGTGCCGATGCGGCGTTCGGCGGTCTCCAGCCCGCGGCGGGTCGCCTTGTCGCCGAGCCCGGTTTCCAACGTCGCGAGCCGGTCACCATAGTCGCCGACCGGGGTCAGATACATGACGGCCGCGCCGACGAGTGCTGCGCCGACAGCGCCGCCGATGACGCCGGCCAGGGCCGGGCGAAGCAAGCCCGGGCGGGTGGGAGACGGGGATGTCGCAGTCGCGGCTCCGGCGGTCGCCAGTCCGGCCGTTGCCAGTCCGGCCGTCGCTGCAGCAGCAGCGGCCGTCGCGGCCATCCCGGCTGTCGTCGCGGCCTTGGTCGTGTCGCGGGCGTGTGTCACATGCTCGGGTTCGGTCGTGGCCGAGATCGCCTCAACGGTTCGGTCGCCTTCGGCCAGCACAGCTTGTGTCACGACTGCTTCGGACGAGGCCGTGACGGGCTCGGCAGGCACGGGGTCAGCGCTGAGCGACGCCTCGGCCTGCAGCGCCGCCGTCTCCAACGGCGCCTGCATTGCGGATGCATCGACGGCGGCGTTCGTCGTGGCTGCCATGTCGGGGGCAACGGCCGCGGGTCCCGTCTCTGTGGTGACCGGGCTGGCCGGCGTGTCCACTGCGGGGGAGGTCGAGGTGGAGGCAGCCTCGGCCTTGAGATCGATGACGGGGGGCTCGCGCCGGGGCGTGCCCCGCCCCCGGCTGCCGCCTTCGCCGCCGCGCGGCCTGGTGTTGTCCGTGTCGCCCGTCATGGTGCTCCGCCCGCCTGTCCGAACCCCGCCCTTATAGCGCGGGGCGACGGTTGCGGCACCCCACCCTTAGGGGCGGGCGTTGCGATTGCCTAGAGTGTCGCCAGCAGAGAGTCCTCGTCGGGGTGGCTGGCAATCTCCACGATGGTCGCGCCGGCGGCAACGAGGGGGGCAGCGGCATCTTCAGACACGCAATGGTGGCGAAGGGCCAGGAAGGCCTCCCTGGCCCCGGCAGCGTCCGCCTGGGCCAGCGCCAGTCCGGCGCTGCGGGCCGAATAATGCAGAACCGCATCCAGCGCGCCGGCCTGCAGGGACGTGCGGATGGCCGGATCCCAGTCCGGTGCCGGACGGGCCGCGTAGACCTCGACGACGCTCAGGGCCAAGCCGGCGGCGGCGAGCGCCTGTTCGAGCACCGGCTTGCGGTCATGGCCGGCGGCGTAGAGAACGCCGGCGCCCGGCGGCAGCGTCGCGGCCATCAGGGTGGCGAGGGCGGCTGCATCGCTGCCTGATGTCGTCACCGTGCTGAAGCCACGCTCGCGCAGGGCCTGCGCGGTGCGTTCGCCGACGGCGAAGGCCGGGACATCGCGCCAGTCGCTCGCTGCCGTATCCGGCATGGCCAGCGCGGCCTGGGCGGAGGTCAGCACAAGGGCGTTGAGGGGCGCCGGCCAGGCGGTTCCCGTTGCCTTGATGGCGAGCACCGGAGCGAGCACCGGGTCGTGGCCGGCGGTTCGCAGCCGCGTCGCGGTGCGGTCGGCCTGGCCTTCCGGACGGGTCACCAGGACACGCATGGTCGCGATCCGGGTGGAACCGGTCCGGCGGAGCGGGCCCGGATCGCGCTGCCGGCAGTGCCGACCGGGCGGCAGCGTGACATGTCGCCGGGCCCTGCCGCCGGCACGGGACTAGTGCGCCAGAATGTCGGCGGGGGCGCGGCCGAGGATGTCGCGGCCGGCGTCCTCGCCCATGCGCGCCGCGTCCGCGGCGGTGCCGCTGCGCTCGGCGCCGTAGCTCTCGCTGCCGTCGACGCGCAGCACGAGGCCGCTGAAGCGCAGCGTGGCGCCGTCGAGCTTCGCATGGCCGGCGATTGGTGTGCGGCAAGACCCATCGAGCACGGTCAGGAAGGCGCGCTCGGCGGCGAGCGCAATGCCCGTTACCGGATCGGCGATGGCGTCGATGGCCATGCGGGTGGTCTCGTCGGCGTGGCGTGCCGTAATGGCGATCGCCCCTTGGCCGATGGCCGGCGGAAAGCCGTCCTCGGGCAGGATGGCGGTGGCCCGGTCTGCAAGGCCAAGGCGTTTCAGCCCGGCCAGAGCGAGCAGGGTGGCGTCGAACTCGCCCTCCTGCACCTTGCGCAACCGCGTCTCGACATTGCCGCGCAGCAGGCCGGTGGTGATGTCGGGTCGCAGGCGACGGACCAGCGCCTGGCGGCGCAGGCTGGCGGTACCGACGACGGCGCCGTGGCGCAGGCCGGCGAGGTCGCCCGGTCCGGTGGCGATGAGCGCGTCGCGGACATCCTCGCGCGGCAGGTAGCCGGCGATGATGATCGGGTCGGGAAAGGCGGTCGGCATGTCCTTGGCGGAATGCACAGCGAGGTCGATCTCACCGGCCATCAGCGCCGTGTCGATCTCCTTTGTGAACAGGCCCTTGCCGCCGGCGAGCGCCAGAGCCCGGTCCTGGATCATGTCGCCGGACGTCTTGATCACGACGAGCGTCACCGCCTCGTCTGGCAGACCGTGCGCCGCGATCAGCCGGGCCCGCGTCTCGCGCGCCTGCCAGAGCGCCAGCGGACTGCCGCGCGTGCCGATCCTCAACCGGATATCGCTTCTCGCCACCTTGATTTCCCCCGCCGTTTCCTTGTTCCGGCGGGCGGACTATAGGGTGGAGTGAGGAACCGCGAAAGCCGCGGCTCCGCTTCGCCTGCATGGAGTGCGCATGCGCGTCCTGGGTATCGAGACCACCTGCGACGAAACCGCCGCGTCCGTCGTGGAATCGTCACGTGACGGCGAGGGCCAGATTCTCTCCAACGAAATCCTCAGCCAGATTGCCGAGCATGCCGCCTATGGGGGCGTGGTGCCGGAGATTGCGGCGCGCGCCCATGTGGAGGTGGTCGACCGGCTGGTGGCGCGGGCGCTCGAGCGCGCCGGCTGCACGCTGGCGCAGCTCGACGGCATTGCGGCCGCCGCCGGGCCGGGCCTGATCGGCGGCGTCATCGTCGGGCTGACGACCGCCAAGGCGCTGGCGCTGGTCACCCGCAAGCCGCTGATCGCCGTCAACCATCTGGAGGCGCACGCCCTGTCGCCGCGGCTCACCGACGGGATCAGCTTTCCCTACCTGCTGCTGCTGGTCTCGGGCGGTCACACCCAGCTGGTGGCGGTGCGGGGCGTCGGCGACTATGTCCGGCTCGGCACCACCATCGACGACGCCATCGGCGAGGCTTTCGACAAGACCGCCAAGATGCTCGGCCTGCCCTATCCGGGCGGGCCGCGGGTCGAGAAGGAGGCCGAGCGCGGCGATCCAGAGCGATTTGCCCTGCCGCGGCCGATGTCGGGGCGTGGCACTGCCGATTTTTCGCTGTCGGGTCTCAAGACCGCGGTGCGGATCGAGGCCGAGCGCATTGCGCCGCTGACCCAGACCGACGTGGCCGACCTGTGCGCGTCGTTCCAGTCTGCCATCGTCGATATCGTCGTTGACCGCACCAGGGTGGCGCTGCGGCTGTTTCGCGAGATTGCCGGGGAACCGACCGCGCTGGTGGCCGCCGGTGGCGTTGCCGCCAACCAGGCGGTGCGGCGCGCGCTGCAACGGCTTGCCGCCGAGGCCGGGCTGAAGCTCGCCGTGCCGCCGCCGGCGCTGTGCACCGACAATGGTGCGATGATTGCCTGGGCGGGCATCGAACGGCTCCGCCGCGGCCTCGTCGACGGCCTGGATGCCCAGCCCCGCGCCCGCTGGCCGCTGGCCGCGGCACCGGCCCCGTGACGCCGTTCAGCAGCATCGCGGTGGTGGGGGCCGGTGCCTGGGGCACGGCGCTCGCGAATGCGGCCTGCCGTGACGGCCGGCGCGTGCTGCTGTGGACGCGCGATCCGGCCCATGCCGAGCGGATGCGGGCCGACGGCGAGAATGCCACGCGCCTGCCGGGCGTGCCGTTGGCCGAGGGCGTCGAGCCCACCTCGGACCTCCGGGCCGCGGCGCAGACCCGCGCCATCCTGCTTGCGGTCCCGGCCCAGGCCCTGCGCGGCGTTGCCGAGGCGCTGGCGCTGGTGCTGCCGGTCGGCATTCCGGTGATCGTCTGCGCCAAGGGCATCGAGCGCGGCACCGGCCTGTTCATGACCGAGATCGTCGCGGACACGCTGCGCGGCGCCATGCCGGGGGTGCTGTCAGGGCCGAGCTTCGCCGAGGACGTGGCGCGCGGCCTGCCAACCGCCATCGTGCTGGCAGCGCCGCTCGAGCCCGTTGCCGAAGCCCTGGCGGCGGCGCTGAGCTCGCCGAGCTTCCGGCTCTACCACTCGACGGATGTGCGCGGCGTCGAGATCGGCGGGGCCGCCAAGAACGTCCTGGCGATCGCGGCAGGCATCGTCGAGGGCCGCCGGCTCGGCGAGAGCGCCAAGGCGGCGCTGACGGCGCGGGGTTTTGCCGAGCTTGGCCGTTTTGCGGTGTCGTATGGGGCCCGGCCAGAAACGCTGGCGGGACTGTCGGGGCTCGGCGACCTGATCCTGACCTGCGGTTCGGCGAAATCGCGCAATTTCGCCTTCGGGCTCGATCTCGGACGCGGTTTATCCCCGGCCAAGGCCGGCGGCGGCCGCCTCGCCGAGGGGGCGCATACCGCCCGCGTCCTGGTCGAGATGGCGACCGCTCGGGGCGTCGACATGCCGATCGCAGCCGCCGTCGACGCGGTGCTGGGCGGACGGTTGACGGTCGACGAGGCTGTCATGGCGCTGATGTCGCGGCCGCTGCGGGCCGAGATGTGACCGTGCAGGTTGCTTGCGGCGACGCCGGCGTTCCGTAATCTCGCGCCGAACCCCCCGACGGAGTGCCCGATGGCCCACTGGCTCTACAAATCCGAACCGGACGTCTGGTCGTGGACCCGGCAGGTCGAGGCCGGCGCCACCGGCACCTACTGGAACGGCGTGCGCAACCACCTCGCCAAGCTCAACCTCATGAAGATGCGGCTGGGTGACCGGGGATTCTTCTACCATTCCAACGAGGGCAAGGAGATCGTCGGCCTCGTCGAGGTGATCCGCGAGGCCTATCCGGACCATACCGCCGAGGCCGGTAGCCCATGGGTGATGGTCGACATCAAGGCCGTGAAGGCCCTGCCGAAGCCGGTGACCCTGGCTGCCGTCAAGGCCGAGCACCGGCTCGGCGGCATGGCGTTGGTGACGTCGATGCGATTGTCCGTGCAGCCGGTGACGGATGAGGAATGGGCGATTGTCTGCGCCATGGGCGGGCTGGACGCGGCGGATTGACGCGCCGTCTGCCGGCTGCGACGGTTGCGCCCCGGCGTCCGGCGAGCTGCGCATGAACTCCATCACGCCTGTCCTGCCGATCCTCGCCGCCGCCGCCGCCGGTTGGGTCTTCGGCGCCGTCTGGTACGGGGTTCTCGGCCCGCAATGGATGGAGGCGCTCGGCAAGCGCCGCGAGGACATGGTGGGTCCTTCCGGTCGCCCCTCGCCGACGCCGTTCATTCTCTCGTTCCTCGCCGAGATCCTCATGGCGGGGGTGCTGTACGGCCTGATGCCTCACTTTGGCGGCCCGGGCCTGCTGCCGGGCATCGCCGCTGCCGTCACGGTCTGGTTCGGGTTCGTCGTCACCACCCAACTCGTCAACAACGCCTATGCGCTGCGGTCGCTGCGGCTCACCGTGATCGACGCCGGCCATTGGCTCGGCGTGCTGCTGGTGCAGGGCGTGGTGCTGGGCCTGCTGGGCTGACGCCCCTTCGCCCTTCGTCCCGCGACCAAAGTGCGAGCCGCCGTCGCCTTGCCGCTCGGGGCCGGGCTTGCGCATAATGTCGCCGAAACCGGACCGGCCCCCCGCGGCTCCGCGACACCGGTGATGGCAAAAGGACCGCGCGCAGGCGCGGTTGCATAGTGTGGGGAGGATGTCGATGTCCGAGAAGGTTTATTCCGTTGGCACCGACTGGGCAAAGCGGGCCTGGGTCGACGACGCCAAGTACCAGGCCATGTATGCGGCCTCCGTCAGCGAACCCGATGCGTTCTGGGCCGAGCATGGCCGGCGGATCGACTGGATCCAGCCCTTCACGGTTGTCAAGAACACCAGCTACGCACCCGGTGCGGTGTCGATCAAATGGTTCGAGGACGGCGTCACCAATGTGGCGCTGAACTGCGTCGACCGGCATCTGGCGACGCGTGCCGACCAGGTGGCGATCATCTGGGAGGGGGACGACCCCGACGAATCCAGGCACATCACCTACCGGGAGCTGCATGCCGAGGTGTGCCGCTTCGCCAATGTGCTCAAGGCCCATGGGGTGAAGAAGGGTGACCGCGTCACCCTCTACCTGCCGATGATCCCCGAGGCCGCCTATGCGATGCTGGCCTGCGCGCGGGTGGGCGCGGTGCACTCCATCGTGTTCGGCGGGTTCTCGCCGGATTCGCTGGCGAGCCGCATCGAGGATGCCAGCTCGGCCGTTGTGATCACCGCCGACGAGGGCCTGCGCGGCGGCCGCAAGGTGCCGCTGAAGGCCAATGTCGATGCTGCTGTCGAGAAGCTCGACGTGGTCAAGACCGTGCTGGTGGTGCGCCGCACCGGCGGCGCAGTGGCCATGAAGGACGGTCGTGACGTGTGGTACGACGCGGCCGCCGCCGCGGTGCCGGCCGACTGCCCGGTCGAGCCGATGAATGCCGAGGATCCGCTGTTCCTGCTCTACACCTCGGGGTCCACCGGCAAGCCGAAGGGCGTCGTGCACACGACCGGCGGTTATCTGGTCTACGCGTCGATGACGCACCAGTACGTGTTCGACTACCATGACGGCGACGTCTACTGGTGCACGGCGGATGTCGGCTGGGTGACGGGCCACTCCTACATCGTCTATGGCCCGCTCGCGAACGGCGCCACGACGCTGATGTTCGAGGGCATCCCCACCTATCCGTCGATCTCGCGCTTCTGGGACGTCGTCGACAAGCACAAGGTCAACATCTTCTACACCGCGCCGACGGCGATCCGTTCGCTGATGGGTGCCGGCGAGGAGCCGGTGAAGCGCACGTCGCGCTCGTCGCTGCGGCTGCTCGGCTCGGTCGGCGAGCCGATCAATCCCGAGGCGTGGGAGTGGTACTACCGCGTCGTGGGCGACAATCGCTGCCCGATCGTCGATACCTGGTGGCAGACGGAGACCGGCGGCATTCTGATCACGCCGCTGCCCGGTGCCACCGCGCTCAAGCCGGGCTCGGCGACGCGGCCGTTCTTCGGCGTGAAGCCCGAGGTCGTGGACGCCGAGGGCCGGGTTCTCGCGGGCGCCTGCGAGGGCAATCTCGTCATCGCCGACAGCTGGCCCGGGCAGATGCGCACCGTCTATGGCGATCACCAGCGCTTCATGGAGACCTATTTCTCCGCTTATCCGAACAAATATTTCACCGGCGACAGCTGCCGGCGCGATGCCGACGGCT
>JBMOJG010000067.1:0-9012 GCA_049316925.1 Alsobacter sp.
GTCGAGATGCGCCAACCGAGCCACGTCGAGCAATGCCCGCCAAGGCGCAGCGGGGGCGCGGCGGGCCGCCAGCCCGAGGGCAGCGTCGCCGATGGTGCCGGTGACGAGGATCACGTCGCCGGCACGCGCGCCGGTGCGGGGCACCATGGTGCCAGCCGGGACGCTGCCGAATGCGGTGATCGCCACCGTGAACGGTCCGGGCGTCGCCACAGTGTCGCCGCCAACCAGGGGGCAGCCGCCCTGCAGGGCGCAAGACCCAAGCCCCGCCACAAAGCCGGCCAGACGCTCGCCGCCACGCCACCCTTCGGGCAACGCCAGCGTCAGCACGAAGCCGAGCGGGTTTGCCCCCTTGGCGGCGAGGTCCGACAGGTTCACCGCGAGGGCCTTCCAGCCGATGCTGTCGGGTGGATCGTCGGGAAAGAAATGCACCCCGGCCACAATGGCGTCGGCGGTGACGACGAGATCCTGGCCCGGTGGCGGGGTGATGCAGGCGGCGTCGTCGAGAAGGCCCAGTCCGGCCGCGCCGGCCAGGGGCCGGAAATACTGGGCGATGAGCGCGTCCTCGCCCGAGGGGACGCTCACGGCACCCCTGCCCTGCGGGTCAGTTCGTCGCCGCGGACATCGCGCGCGATGGAATCGAGCACAGCGTTGACGAGGCCGGGCTCGTCGCCCTCGTAGAAGGCATGCGCCACATCGACATATTCCGAGATCACGACCCGGGCCGGAACGTCGCGGCGGCCGATGAGCTCGAACGACCCCGCCCGCAGGATGGCACGCAGGACGGCCTCGACGCGGCGCAGTGGCCGGCCGGCCGACAAAGCGGCATCGACCTTGCGATCGACGGTCAGCTGGTCGCCGACCACACCGGCGACGAGATCGCGGAAAAAGCCTTCCTCGGCGGGCTTGAACTCGACATCGTCGATGGACTGGCCGATCCAGTGATCCTCGAACTCGGCGACCGCCTCGACGACGCCCTTGCCCGACATCTCCATCTCATAGAGGGCCTGCACCGCCGCGAGCCGCGCGGCGGACCGCTTCTCGCCCTTGGCCATGTCAGGACCTTTCCGCTTCCGCGCGCAGGCGGCGCTTCAGGCGCAGGACGGCGAGAGCCGCCTCGGCGGCGCCGGCGCCCTTGTTCATGCCAGCGACGGCGGCGCGGGCCTGCGCCTGCGCGTCGGTCTCGACGGTCAGGATGCCGTTGCCCAGCGGCATGCGGCGCTCAATGGCGATGTCCATCAGCCCGCGCGCGCTCTCGCCGGCGACGATGTCGTAATGGCCGGTCTCACCGCGGATGACGCAGCCGAGCGCGATCACCGCGTCATAGGGCGCGCCGGCGGCTTCGGCCGCATCCAGCGCGATGGCCACCATCGGGGGGATCTCGAGCGCTCCCGGAACCGTCAGGACATCGCGATCGGTGCCTTCAGCGTCCAGCACGGCGGTGGCGCCGGCCAGCAACTGATCGGCAATGTCGTCGTAGAAGCGGGCCTCGACGATGAGGACCCGGCCCTTCGTCGGCACGCCGTCAGTGGTGGCGCTGGCGAAGCGGGGAACAGCCATGGCAATCATCCGGATCCGTTGAAGCCCGTCAGTAGCCCTGCTCACGCGCTTCCGCAAGCCGCGCCGCATAGCGCGCCATCTGGTCGACCTCGATGTTGATCCGTGCCCCGGGACGCATTCCGCCCCAGGTGGTGACCTGCAGCGTGTGAGGAATGAGGAAGACCGTGAACAGGTCTCGCTCGACGCTGTTGATCGTCAGCGAGGTTCCATCCAGCGCCACGGAGCCCTTCTCGGTGAGGAACCGCGCCAGGGATGCCGGCGCGCGGATCGTGAAGCGCGCGGTCGGTCCCCAGGCGCCGCCGGCCTCGTCGGTGACATCGTCGCGGGCAATGATCTCGGCGACGCCATCGACATGGCCTGAGACGAGATGGCCGCCGAGCTCGTCGCCAATGCGCAGGGCGCGTTCGAGGTTGAGCTTCAGTCCGGCGCGCCAGGCTCCGACCGTGGTGCGCGCCAGCGTCTCGGCGGCGGCGTCGACGGTGAACCAGCTGCCTCCCTCAGACCGGGCGCCAACGGCAGTGACGGTCAGGCACGGCCCCGAACAGGCGATCGAGGCGCCGATGGCGATGCCGGCGGCCTCATAGGCGCTGTGGATGGTGAGCCGGCGCAGGCTGCCCTGGTGGTCCTCGACGGCGGCCAACTCGGCCACGTCGGTCACGATACCGGTGAACATCAGCCTCTCCTTGTGAAGACCTGCATGGTGTCGGCCGCGCCCGAGCCGGCCGCAAGGGGACCGACCGGCTCGACCGGCCCGGCGGTGAAAAGGTCGGGATCGGCAAGCCTTTCGGCAAGCACCGGAGACAGGGCCGGGACGCCCTGCCCGGCCGGCATTGTCCCGGTCAGCAGCACAACCTCGTCGATGACATCGGCCGCCGCCAGTGCCGCGGCCAGACGCGGCCCGGCCTCGGACAGGACCCGGGTGATGCCGCGTCCGGCGAGCGCCCGCAGCGCGGCGGCCGGAGAGACGCGGCCTTCGGGGTCCGCCGCGACCCGGATGACCTCGGCACCGGTCGCCACAAGGGCAGCCTCGGAGACCTTGGGGGCCTCTGTCCCGGCCACGACCCACAGCGGGTGGGTGCGGGCGGAGGCGACCAGACGGGACGCGAGCGGGAGCTGCAGCCGGCTGTCGAGCACGACGCGGACGGGCGAACGGTGTTCGAGGCCGGGCAGCCGGCAGGTGAGCAGCGGGTCGTCGGCGAGGACGGTCCCGAGCCCGACCATCACCGCGTCATGCTGCGCCCGCAGCATGTGGGTGCGGGCATTGGTGGCCGGACCGGTGATCATCAGCCGCTCGCCGGGCCGGCCGGCGAGCCCGTCCGTCGTCCGGGCCAGCTTCAGCGTCAGCATCGGCCGCTGGTCGACGACCTTGCGGATGAAGCCCCAGTTGGCCCGCCGCGCCTCGCGCGCCAGGACGCCGACGGTGACGGCGATGCCGTGGGCGCGCAGCATGATATGGCCGCGGCCGTTGACGCGCGGATCGGGATCCTCGATGGCCGACACCACCCGGGCGATCCCGGCGGCCACGATCGCGCCGCTGCAGGGCGGCGTGCGGCCGTGGTGCGAGCACGGCTCGAGGGTAACGCTGAGCATGGCGCCGCGGGCCGTTTCGCCGGCCGCCGCCAGCGCCGCGGTCTCGGCATGCGGGCGGCCGCCAGGCATGGTCCAGCCGCGTCCGAGGATGTGTGGTGCACCCTCCCCGGGCAACCAGACGACCGCGCCGACGGCCGGGTTGGGCCAGGTGTTGCCGAGGCCGCGCCGGCCAAGCGCCAAAGCGTGCAGCATGGTCTCGCGGTCCTGGACGGCCAGGGCGCCTTCCGGCGACGCGGCCGCGGTCGTCACGGGGTGTCCCGGGGCGCCTTCCGGCCAGCCGCGGTGGGGACGGCCTCATCGCCGCCGGCCAGCTCGCCCAGCAGCTCCTCGAAGTCGCGGGCCTCGCGGAAATTGCGGTAAACGGAGGCAAACCGCACATAGGCGACGTCGTCGAGGTTCTTCAGGGCCTCCATCACCAGCTCGCCGATGGTCGCCGTGGCGACCTCGCCCTCGCCCAGGCTCTCGAGCTGGCGGACGATACCGTTGATCATGCGCTCGACCCGGTCGGGATCGACCGGGCGCTTGCGCAGCGCGATCTCGATGGAGCGCACCAGCTTGTCGCGCTCGAACGGGATGCGCCGGCCGGAGCGCTTGACGACCATCAGCTCGCGCAGCTGGACCCGCTCGAAGGTCGTGAACCGGCCGCCACAGTCGGGGCAGACCCGGCGGCGGCGAATCGCCGAATGGTCGTCGGTGGGGCGGGAATCCTTGACCTGCGTGTCGAGGCTGGCGCAGTAGGGGCAGCGCACCGGGCCCGCCTCAGTAGATCGGGAAGCGGTGGGTGAGCTCGGTCACCTTGTCGCGGACCTGCGCCTCGACGGCGGCGTTGCCGGCCTCGCCGCCCTTCGCCAGCCCGTCCAGCACCTCGACGATCAGCTCGCCGACACGCTGGAATTCGGCGACGCCGAAGCCACGCGAGGTGGCAGCCGGCGAGCCGAGGCGGATGCCGGACGTGATTGTCGGCTTCTGGGTGTCGAACGGCACGCCGTTCTTGTTGCAGGTGATGTGGGCGCGCCCAAGCGCGGCCTCGGCGTCCTTGCCGGTGAGCCCCTTGGGCCGCAGATCGACCAGCATCAGGTGGTTGTCGGTGCCGCCGGTGACGATGGCATAGCCGCCGGCCGCAATAGTCGATGCCATTATTTTTGCATTACCAACAATGGCTTGAGCGTAATTTTTGAACTCAGGCGTGAGAGCTTCACCAAACGCCACGGCCTTGGCAGCGATGACGTGCATCAGCGGTCCGCCCTGCAGTCCGGGAAACACCGCCGAGTTGAGCTTCTTGGCGAGCGCCTCGTCGTCGGTGAGGATGAGCCCGCCGCGGGGGCCGCGCAGCGTCTTGTGGGTCGTGGACGTGACCACATGGGCATGCGGGAATGGCGAGGGGTGCGCGCCCCCGGCCACGAGGCCGGCGAAATGCGCCATGTCGACCAGGAAATACGCCCCCACCGCGTCGGCGATGGCCCGGAACCGGGCAAAATCCCAGTGGCGGGCATAGCCGGAGCCCCCCGCGATGATCAGTTTGGGCCGCACCTCGTGGGCGATCCGCTCGACCTCGTCCATGTCGATCGTCTGGTCGTCCGGGCGCACGCCGTAGCTGACGACCTTGAACCATTTGCCCGACATGTTCGGCGGCGCGCCGTGGGTGAGGTGTCCACCCGCGGCAAGATCGAGGCCCATGAAGGTGTCGCCGGGCTGCAGCAGGGCCAGGAACACGGCCTGGTTGGCCTGCGAGCCGGAATTCGGCTGAACATTGGCGAAGCCGCAGCCGAACAGCCGGCAGGCGCGCTGGATGGCCAGCGTCTCGGCGATGTCGACGAACTGGCACCCGCCATAGTAGCGGCGGCCCGGATAGCCCTCCGCGTACTTGTTCGTCATCACCGAGCCCTGCGCCTCGAGCACGGCGCGCGATACAATGTTCTCGGAGGCGATCAGCTCGATCTCGTCGCGCTGGCGGCCTAGCTCACTGGCGATGGCACCGGCGATCTCGTGATCGCGGTCGGCCAGGGCCGCCGAAAAGAAGCTGTTGGACAGGTGGCCCACGCCACGCAGTTCGCTCGCGCTCATGCTTCAGTCTCCGGCCGGATGGGCCTGATCGTATCTCCGCCCGACGGGCGTCGGCCCATGACAAAGCCTGGTCCACGCCGGTCTATAGCGCATCCCGCGTCGGCCACGCCAGAGTGGAGGGGTGCGATCTCGTCGCACCACCGCTCCCATCAAGAGCCGAATGGGACACGGTGCGGCCACGCCACCGGTGGCCGCCAGCCGTTATCAGGCCGCGCCTGCCAAACCGCTGCGCGGACCGGCCAGCGCAGCGGGTTCCCGTCACTGAGTGTCGGAATCGTCCTCGACGGCCGGACGCTGCATGGCGGCCATCGGCACCTGGCCGATGCCATCCTTGTTGTAGATGTCGTCCCGGAACTGGACGAGCCCTTCGGGCGTGGCCCACGCGGTGATGTAGACCCAATAGACCGGCACGGGCTGGGCCAGACGGGCATCGACACGGTTGCCGGAGATAATCGACTCGTCGATCCGGTCGCGCGTCCAGCCCGGCGTGTCCTTGAGCAGCCACGTGATGTAATCCCGCACGTTCTGCACGCGCATGCAGCCTGAGGAGACGAAACGGAAGTCGTCGCCGAAGATGCCCTTGGCGGGCGTGTCATGCATGTACACGCCATACGGATTGGCGATGTTGATGCGCACGACGCCGAGCGAGTTGAAATCGCCACCCGGATCCTGGCGGAACATGTAGCGCGTGGCCTCGTCCGACCGCCAGTTGACCTGGGTGGGAGGAATCTCCTGACCCTGCTGGCTGTAGATCCGGATCTTGTTCTCGGTCAGGTACTTCGGATCGGCCTGCATCTTGGGGATCAGGTCCTTGCGGATAATCGAGGCCGGCACGGTCCAGAACGGATTGAAGTTGATGTCGGTGGCCCGGGTCGTCATGACCGGCGACTGGCGGTCGGCCTTGCCGACCCCGGCGGCGTGGCGGGTCATCACCTGGCCGTTCTCGACGGTCTCGATCAGGGCCGCCGGAATGTTGGCGACAACGAAGCGCGGCCCAAGATTGCCCGCATAGGTGCGCAGCCGGACGATATTGATCTCGAGCTGGCGCAACCGGACGTCGGCCGGCACATTCATGGCGGCGACGGTGGAGGCGTTGACGATGCCGGTCGGGATCAGGCCGTGGCGCTCCTGGAAGCGCTTCACACCGGCCTCGACATAGCTGTCGAAGGTCTGCGAGCCGCCAGCGTTGGCGTCGATATCAGCCGAGGCGATCAGGCGGCGGCGCAAGGCGACAACGCCCGCTCCCTTCTGACCCAGGCGTAGCGCCACGTTCGGCATCTGCGGCCAGCCGCCGGTCGACGCCATACGGCGGTAGGTCTCGATCATCTGCTCGGATGCCTGCAGCGTCTGCGGCGACAGGACCGGCGAGAGGGTCCGGTGGACCTTGAGGTTGGTGACGGAGTCATAGCTCTGACGCCATTCGGCCTGTCCAAGCCCCGACTGGGCCCGTGCGCCGGTCGCGGACGCGACAAGAGCAGCAAGGGCCGGCAGGGCGAATTCGCGGCGACTGATCGATCTGAAAACGGTCATCGTTCGTACTGGCACCGGTTTGAGTCAGGGCGTCTTCACTGATCTTTCGCCGATCAGCGTAAACGAACCGTTCGCACGGCGCGTTCCTGAGCGTTTCAGGTACCCGAAAAGCGCCGGGCAGTCCGGCGAAATTAAGGCGCAGAGCGGGTCCGACAGGGCCTGATCCCGACGGTGTGATCGCAATGCAACCTTCGCAGCTCCTTTCTGCGCTTTCCAGCCCGCCAGCCCTCACCCTGGGGGTGACGCTGCTGGCGTTCGCCGTGCTGTGGTCGATCAGCCTGCGCGGCCGCGACTGCGGCATCGTCGATCTCTACTGGGCGGCAGGATTTCCGGTGATCGGCTGGCTCGAGCTGGCGCTCGGGCCGCCGCCACGGATGAGCCAGATCCTGTTCATGACGCTTGTGACCGTCTGGGCCACCCGGCTTGGAGCGCATCTGGCCATCCGGCACATGCAGTCCGAGGCCGAGGACCCACGCTACCGCGCCATGCGGGACCAGCATGGGGATGCCTGGCCAATGCGCAGCCTCTGGATGGTGTTCATGGTGCAGGCCGTGGTGCTGTGGCTGGTTGCCGCCCCAATCCATTTCGCCATGGCGCCCGGCGCGGGTGATGCCCCGCCCGTGGTCGTGGTGATCGCCATCACCCTGTTCGGCGTCGGTTTCGTGGTCGAAAGCGTTGCCGACAGCGCGCTTGCGGCGTTCCGGCGCTCTCCGGCAAACCGTGGCCGGATCCTGACCACCGGGATCTTCGCCTGGTCACGCCATCCGAACTATTTCGGCGAGGCCGTGCTGTGGTGGGGGCTCGGCATCCTCGCTTTGGGGATGACCGGCCAGATCCTGACGCTGGCGGGCCCTGCCTTGCTCACGCTTCTGCTGCTCAAGGTATCGGGCATTCCACCGCTTGAGGCGCATCTGTCGGCACGGCCAGGCTTCGCCGCCTATGCGGCGCAGGTCCCCGCCTTTGTGCCGCGCCCGCCAAAGTCAGCCGGCTCCAAGCCGGCAGCCCGCGACGCCTGAACGCGACAAGGCCGGGGACGAGCCCCGGCCTCACCGCAATCTCAGGCCTCTTGGATGAGCTTTCAGAGACGGTAGCGGATGTGGTCCGTCCAGAAGCGCTCCAGCCGGGCCAGCGCCATGTTGACCTGCTTGAACTCGTCGGGGGAGATGCCGCCTATCTGCTCGACGGTGCGCACGTGCTTGTCGTAGAGCCCCTTGACGATGTCGTGAACCTCGCGACCGGCGTCGGTGAGGCTGATGCGAACCGACCGACGGTCGATGCGCGAGCGCTGGTGATGCAGATAGCCCATCTCCACCAGCTTCTTGACGTTGTAGGAGACATTCGAGCCGAGATAGTAGCCGCGGGTGCGCAGCTCGCCGGCCGTCAGTTCCTTGTCGCCGATATTGTAGAGCAGCAGCGCCTGGACGCTGTTGACGTCAGACCGGCCGCGGCGGTCGAATTCGTCCTTGATCACGTCGAGCAGGCGGCGATGCAGCCTCTCCACGAGCGTCAGGGCCTCGATGTAGAGCGGCTGGACCTCGGCGGAGACTGCCGTAGCTTCACGCTGATCGATTGACTTGAGCGCCGTCTTCATGTTTCGCCTCGCTGTATTGTCCCTGCAAGCCGTGTTTTTTCCGGCCTTGATTAGATGGACTATAAGAAGCAGCTCTGAAGACGGGTTTAAACAACGGGATGAATCGAATGTTCACTCTGCCACAGTGAATCGGAAGTAACTTTCAATTTTCTGTTTACTGTATCACGCCTCACGTGACGCGAGCCAGGACAGCCCAATATAGACAACCACAAGGGCAACCTCGAGCGCGAGAACGAGGCTGGCGGCCTCGGTCCCGCCCGGACCCAGCACGCCGACGAGCAGGTGGCACATGACGGCGAGCAACCACATGACGCCGCCCCAGGTGCTCGTCAGCCAGAGGCCAACTCCTGCCACCAGGTCGAGCACGGCGAAGGCGATGACCGCAGCCCGGGCGCCCAGTGGCAGGCTGTCGAGCGCCGGCCCGCCAAACAGCGGGTGGCCGAGGATGACCAGCCAGTTCAGCAGGCCCTTGGCGATCCAGGCGATCGCCATGGCGCGCATGAACCAGATCAGCGCCCGGTCGCCCGCAAGGCCGCGCCTGACAGGGATCTCGCTGGTGTCGCTCACGCCCTGCTCCCGCCAAGGCCGAGCTCATCGGCGAGCGGAGCGAAATAGCGATCGATCATGCCGGGTGTGACGTCAGCAACCGCGGCAGGCGACCAGCGCGGTCGCGCGTTGCT
>JBMOJG010000068.1:0-9007 GCA_049316925.1 Alsobacter sp.
ACCCCGGCGAGTTGTCCGGCGGCCAGCAACAGCGCGTCTCGCTCGCGCGGGCACTTGTCGTCGAACCGGAAATCCTGCTGCTCGACGAGCCCCTGTCCAACCTCGACGCCAACCTGCGCGAGGAGATGCGCTTCGAGATCCGGCGGCTCCACGACGAGTTCCAGTACACCACGGTCTACGTCACCCACGACCAGCTGGAGGCCATGACAACGGCAGATCTGATCGTGGTCATGAACCTGGGCAATGTCGAACAGGCGGGCTCGCCCGAGGCCATCTACGAGCGGCCCGAGACGGAGTTCGTCGCCCGCTTCATTGGTGGAACCAACATCCTGAAGGGCCCGGGCTCCGGTGACCGCGTGGTGGACTGCGGCGGCGGCATCGCCCTGCGCTGCGGCTCGGGCGCGCTGGCACCGTCCGGCGACACGGCGGTGTCGATCCGCCAGCACGACGTGACCATTGTGGAGGCCGGCCGATCCGGCGAAAACCATGTCCCGGGCACTGTCGCCCGGCAGGTCTATCTCGGCTCGCACCGCGACACGCTGGTGGTGCTGCCGAACGGGACCAACCTGCGCTGCGCGACACCGCCTGAACAGGCGTACGCTGTCGGCGCGGCTGTGACGGTGGTGATGCCGCCGGACAGGTGCCGCGCGCTGCCACGCTGATTGTCATTTCCAACCTGCGCGCCAAGACGCGGGATCCACCCCAGCAGCTCAAGGAGGACTGACGACGTGATCGACCGTAGGACTTTCATCAAGCTGACAGCCGCTGCCGCAACCGTGGCGGCGGCTCCGGTGCGGGCCCAGGCACCCGCACCCTACGAGGCGACGCCTGACCTGATCGCCGCGGCGCGCGCCGAGGGCAAGGTGGTCTTCTACACCTCGACCGACGTGCAGGTTGCCGAGAAGATCGGCAACCTGTTCGAGTCCCGCTACCCGGGCATCAAGGTGACGGTGGAAAGAGCCGGTGCCGAGCGGGTGTTTCAGCGGATCGGCCAGGAGTACGGCGCCGGCATTCACCGCGCCGATGTGATCGAGACCTCGGACGCGGTGCACTTCAGCGTCTTCAAGCGCAGCGGCTGGCTGCGCAATGCCGTGCCGCTCGACGTGGCGCGGCACTGGCCGCAGCAGGTCCGGGACCCGGACGGCTTCTTTGCCGCCTACCGCGCCCATTGCTCGGTGATCGGCTACAACACGCGCCAGGTTAAGCCCGAAGAAGTGCCGACCAAGCACGTCGACCTCCTGCACCCGCGCTGGCGGATGCGGATGGTCAAGGCGCACCCGTCCTATTCGGGCACCATCCTGACCGGCACCCATGCGCTGCTCGACGTGCTCGGCTGGTCGTTCTTCGAGCGTCTTGGCCAGCAGCGCGTCATGCAGGTCCAGTCCTCGACCGATCCACCGAAGAAGCTGGAACGCGGCGAGCGCTCGCTGATGGCCGACGGCAACGAGTACAACCTGTTCATGATCAAGGAGGCCGGCGGGCCGGTCGAGGCGGTCTACGCGGAGGAAGGGACGCCGATCGCCATCGGCCATGGCGGGCTGCTCGCCCGCGGTCCGAACCCCAATGCGGGGCTGCTGCTCTATCACTTCCTCTACACCCAGGAGGCACAGCAGCAGCTTTCGGACGTTGGAGGCCTCCGCTCCTTTCACCCCCAGGTGAAGGAGAAGGAAGGCCGCATGCCGCTCTCGAAGATCAAGTTGCTCTACTCCGATCCTGCCAAGCTCGAGCCGCTGATCCCGGAGATCAAGAAGCAGTACGAAATCTTCTTCGGAACCTGAAATATCATGAGCATGACTGCGGCGGCCCCTTCCATCAGGATGAAGACCCGTTTCGACTGGTCGATGCCGATTTTCATCAGTCTGGCTGCACTCCTCGTGCTGCTGGTGGTGCTGCCGCTGTCATGGCTCGCCTTCTATTCCGTCAGTGACGGCAAGGGCGGGTTCACGCTTGCCAATTTCGTCGCGCTTGTGACCGACGTCACGCTGCGCCGCCCGTTCGCGATCGCGCTGGGCATGTCGGTGGCGGTCGGGGCGATGTCGTGCCTGATCGCCGCGCCGATGGCCTGGCTGGTTGCGCGCTCGGACATGCCCGGGCGCGGATTCGTGCGCGCCATTGTCACGGCCTCGTTCGTGACGCCGCCCTTCCTCGGCGCCATCGCCTGGGAGATGCTGGCAGCCCCCAACAGCGGGCTGATCAACCAGTTCTACCGCTTTCTGACCGGCGCCGAGCAGTATGAGTATCTGGTCGACATCTACACGCTGTCAGGCGTGATATTTGCCATCTCGCTCTACACCTTTCCGTATGTGTTCACGCTGCTGGTCAATGCGCTGGAGCGTGTTCCGGCCGATCTCGAAGACGCCTCAGCCATGCTCGGGGGCGGCTTCAACGTCACCTTGCGCAAGATCACGCTACCGCTGGTGCTGCCTGCCATGCTGGCCGGCATGTTGATTGCCGTCGTGCAGGCGCTGACCATGTTCGGCACGCCGGCGATCCTCGCCCTGCCGGCAGGCTTCCATGTGGTCACGACGAAAATCTGGAGCCTGTTCCAGTATCCGCCCAAGCCGGGACTGGCGGCGGCCTCGGCCCTGCCGCTCCTGGTCATCACCATTTTCCTGCTGTGGGCGCAGAGCGCGATTCTCGGGCGGCGCGGTTACACGACGCTGGGCGGCAAGAGCGGCGACGCGCGGCTGACCAAGCTCGGTCGCTGGAAGCCGCTCGGCGTCGGCTTTGTCGTGCTGATCCTGATGCTGACGATCGTGCTGCCCTATCTGGCGCTGCTGAAGACGGCCGTGACGAAATCCCTGGCCGATCCGCTGACCTTCTCCAACATGACGTGGCGACACATTCACTTCGTCTTCGTCGATTTCTCGGCCACGAAACTGGCGATGTACAACACCTTCGTGCTGGGTTTCGCCACGGCGACGATCGGCACCCTGATTGCGCTTGTCGTCGCCAATCTGGTGACGCGCAAGAGCGTCGCAGGCGCCCCGATTCTGGGTTACCTCGCGACCGCGCCCGTCGCCATTCCGGGCATCGTGCTCGGGGTCGGGCTGTTCCTGGCCTATTCGAGCCCGCAGTTCCGCCTCTATGGCACGCTCTGGATCCTGCTGATCGCCTTTCTGACCATTGAGATGCCGGCAGGCTACCAGCAATTGTCGTCGGCGCTGAAGAGCGTGCATACCGAGCTGGAGGAAGCCGCCCGCGTTCTCGGTGCATCGCGCATGCGGTCGCTGTGGGACATCACGGCTCCGCTGCTGTCGACCAATATCGTGGCCACGTGGTGTTTCGTCTTCATCGGGACGATCCGCGAGCTGTCGGCCACGATCCTGCTCACCACCTCAGACACGAAACTCGTTTCGGTGGTGATCTACGACCTGCACGAGAGCGGCGACCTCGGCGCGATCTCGGTGCTCGGCATCATGCTGCTGCTGGTGTCGTTCGTGGTGGTGACGATCGCGGGCCGGTTGAATGCGCTGGCCGGACGGCGCACCCCGCAGGTGCGCTGATGGACGCTGTTTCGGTTGCCCGGCGCACGCGTGCGGCGGCGCACCAGGCCATGTCCGATCCTTTCCTGCCCCGCTCGGCAGCGATCGCGGACCGGTGCCGATGGGCGTGATCCCCGTCCTGTTGGCGGTGGCGGCTGCCGTGGCCGGCGGCGCCTGCGCGACGTGGCTTGGTGTTCCGCTCGGCTGGCTGCTGGGCTCGCTGGTGGCGTGCGCGGCACTGTCCGTCGCTGGCGTCACACTTCAGCCGCCGCCGGGCGGCCGGCATCTGGGGCAGCTCACGATCGGTGTCGGCATCGGGCTGAAGCTGACGGCGGCGGTGCTGGGAACGGCGGTCCTGCTCGCCCCCTACATGCTGGCCAGCACGCTCTACGTGACGACGATCACGACGCTCGCTGCAGCAGCGATGGCAAGGCTCGCCAATGTCGACAAGCGGACGGCCTTTCTGGCCACGAGCTCGGCCGGCGTCACCGAAATGGCAGTGCTTGCACGCACGCTGAAGGCCGACGCCGATGTGGTGGCGCTGACGCAGACGCTGCGCGTGGCGCTGGTCGTGCTGACGGTTCCGCCCCTCGTCCTGCTGTTCGGCTCCGATGGTGGCGTCGTTCCGGGTGGAGCGCAGGCCTCGACGCCGCCCCCCGCGGCCCTGGTGGTGCTGTTTGCCACCGCAGCGGTCATGTCGCTGGCGATGTCGCGGGTGCCGTCCTTTCCGGCACCCTGGCTGTTCGGTCCGATGATGGTGGGAGCGGCGGCGGCGCTTACCGGATGGCAGACCGGCGAGCTCCCCAGGGAAGCGCTTGTCGCGGCGCAGTTGCTGATCGGGATGGTGCTTGGCTGCCGATTCAGCCGGACGGCGCTGACGCGGTTGCCCCGCGCCTCCGCAGCCGGGGTCGCCATCGCCGCCGCACTGATCGTCGCCGGCTTTGCAGGCGGATTCGTCCTGCATCATCTGTCCGGCATCCCGATCGAGACCGCCGTGCTCGCCGTCGCGCCCGCCGGGATCGCCGAGATGGGGCTGACCGCGAAGCTGCTTCACCTCGACCCCGTGACGGTCACGGCTTTTCACCTCGTCCGGATCATCACGGTCACCGGTTGCGCGCGGCTCTCCCTGGCGCTCTACGAACGGCTTGACCGCACCGCCGGCGCCCCTTCCTCCCGCAACGCAGACGAGACCAGGCCATGACGACATCCCTCATCATCGGCGTCCTGAATGGCGACGACATCGGACACGAGATCGTTCCGGCCTCCGTTGCGGTGCTGAAGGCCGCGGCGGCGCGGCACGGCGTCGCCATCGACTGGCGGCCCATGCCGATTGGCCGGACCGCGCTCGACACGCATGGCTCGACGATGCCGGACGGGACGCTCGCGGCGCTCGGCGCCATGCATGGCTTCATCCTCGGCCCCATCGGGCACCGGGCCTATCCGAAGGGACCCGGCGCGATCAATCCGCATCCGATCCTGCGCAAGCATTTCGACCTGTATGCCAATATCCGGCCAACCCGATCCTATGCCGACATCGGTTGCCTGCATGACAATGTCGACCTGGTGATCGTGCGCGAAAACAACGAGGGCTTTCAGCCGGACCGCAACGTGGTGATGGGCTCGGGCGAGTTTCGCCCGACCGACGATGTGACGATCTCCGTGCGCGTGATCACCCGGCTGGGATCGTCGAAGGTGGCGCGTGCCGCGCTGGAGTTGGCGCGCACCCGGCGCAAGCACCTGACGTTCGTGCACAAGGACACCGTCTTCAAGCTCGGCTGCGGCATGTTCGTCGAGGAGGTGCGGAAGGCCGCGCTCGACTTCCCCGACGTCCTTGTCGACGACGTCATCGTCGACACGTTTGCCATGCGGCTCGTGCGGGATCCGCAGAGTTTCGACGTGGTGGTCACCACCAACATGTTCGGCGACATCCTGTCCGACGAAGCGGCGGGGCTGGTGGGCGGGCTCGGCATGGCACCGGGGCTCTGCCTGGGCGGAGGGTCCATCGCGATGGCGCAGGCCACGCACGGCTCGGCTCCCGACATTGCCGGCAAGGGCATCGCCAATCCGTACGCGATGATCGAATCGTCGCGCATGCTGCTCGAATGGCTGGGCCACTCGCGCAATCTGCCGGCAGCCATCGACGCGGCCACCGACATCCGTGCCGCCCTCGATCACGCCCTGTCACGGCCGGAGACCCGAACCGGCGACATCCGCGGCACCGCCGGCACGCAGGGCATGACGGATGCCATCATCTCCCACCTCTCACGCTGAGACCACGCACATGACATCCAGGAACGGCAACGCACGTCCGGTGATCGGGCTGACCCTTGGCGATCCGACCGGCATCGGCAACGAGATCGTGGCGCGCGTGCTGTGCGAGCGGCTCTTTCCGGAGACGGTCGACCTGCTTCTCATCGGCGACAGGCGACAGCTCGATCAGGGCCTGCGCACGATCGGCGGCGACCTGCCCGTGCGGCTGGTCGACCCCGATGCGGCAATCGATTTCGAGGCGCCGGGCTTTGCGATGATCGACCTTGCCAACATGGATCCAGGGTCGATCGAACGCGGAAAAGTCTCCGCCGAGGCCGGCCGCCTGACCGGAGAGACCCTGCACTACAGCATCAAGCTGTCGCAACGCGGCGTCCTCGATGCCATCACGTTCGCGCCGCTCAACAAGCAGGCGCTGCATGCGGGGGGCTGGCGCTATCTCGACGAGCACAAGATGTTCGCCGACCTGCTCGGCCACAAAGGCTATTTCTCGGAAATGAACGTGGTCGAGGGACAATGGATGTCACGCGTGACATCGCATGTGGCGTTGCGCAAGGCGCTGGACCTGATCACGCCCGACAGCATCAGCGACGCCGTGCACCTGGCCGACCGCATGATGCGCAAGGTCGGGATCGACAACCCGCGGATCGCGGTCTGCGCGCTCAACCCGCATGGCGGCGAAGGGGGCCTGTTCGGCACGGAGGAGATCGACTTCATCCGCCCGACGGTGGAGAGGCTCGCCGCCGGGGGCATCAACTGCTCGGGGCCTTATCCGTCCGACACGATCTATCTGAAGGCGTTCGCTGGTCATTTCGACAGCGTGGTGGCGATGTATCACGACCAGGGACAGATCGCGACGAAGCTGAAGGGGCTGGGCAAGGGCGTGACCATCACGGCCGGCCTCGCAACCGTGTTCACCACACCGGCCCACGGCACGGCCTTCGACATCGTCGGCCAGGGCAAGGCCACGCCGGGAGCCTTGCAGGCGGCGCTGGCGCTGGCGGCAAAACTGATCGCGCGACCGGTGTAGTTTTCCGCATACACAATACAGATCTTTACACCTCAGTGTAGTCTGTCACATTGAACACGTCCATGGTTTTGGCTGGAGATGTCGGACGATGATCTACGAACAGCGTATCTATCGTTGCCTGCCGGGCCGGATGCCGGCGCTGCTGACCCGGTTCGAGACCAAGACGCTGGCGCTGTGGGAGCGTCATGGTATTCGCCAGGCCGGCTTCTGGACGACGCTGGTGGGCGAGTCGAATCTCGACCTGACCTATCTGCTCGCCTGGGAGTCGATGGCCGAGCGCGAGACGAAGTGGGCCGCCTTCATGGCCGACCCGGACTGGATTGCGGCCCGCACGGCGTCGGAGCGCGACGGCCCGATCCTCGCCAATGTCGCCAACGCGTTCCTGCAGCCGACGGCGTTCTCGTCGGTGCGGTGACGGTCCGCGTGGGCCGGTCCGGAAGGGTCAGGTCGCCACGGCGGGCGAAGGTCGATCGCACCCATGTCGCGGGCTGTTGAACGCGATCAACTGGACCGCCGCCGACGTGGAACCGAGCAGCCCGTCGATGACCGGGGCGGGGGCGACCTGGCCTGTCGGCGCCTAGGTCCGGCGTACTACCGCTGGGCAGCTTCGGCATTGGCGTCATGGCCTGCCCGTACGCCATGGCGCGGAGACACGCGGGCGTCCTGCACCTGCTGGATCACACCCATCATGACACTCGTCGTCCATGCGAAGGTCAGTAGGCCGCAAATCGCGATCATTCCTTCCAACAGCCGCCAACGGGTCGGAAGATTGTATTCGCTGCCAAGCGTGGTGTAGTCGAGAAGTGCCACGTAATAATTCAAGCTCAGGGTACTGAAACAGTCTTTCCAGAAAAAGAACAGCGCCCAGACAGCCACTTCAAGCAGATGGAGCACGACGAGCAGCTGGGCGAGCACGATGATGTGGGCCAGGCTTCTGAACACGCGTTCCGGCCGTGTCGGACCGAGCAATCCTCGGGTGCTGAGGATCGCCAGCGTGGTGCCGAAGCCATGCATGACGATGGTCATGGCAATGAGCACAAGCCCCCAGGCGACTTCTTCCAGGGACGTCACATAGGCGGGCTCGCCAGCCATCACGCCCGCGCCTGACGCGCTAGATCGAACATGGCGCGTCTTGCCAGGATTCGATGGCCCGGTCGATCCGTCCCTGCCGGCCTGTCATGGCATCGTTGCGACGCATGCCGTGTCGGAGCCCGGACCTTGGCACGCTAGTGCGCCGGCAGCAGCGCCTGGACCTGGAATCGCAGGGTCCAGTTGGCGCCATCGGTCGGCTTGACCACGTTGTAGAAGGCCTGGACCTGGGCGTTGATCGGCAGTTTTTCCAGCCGGAACAGCCGGCCGATGCCGCCGCCGACAGGGACTGTCCACTTCTCGCCGTTCTTCGTCAGCCAGTTCGCCGTGATGACCGGGCCCGAGGTCAGGTACCACCCGTGCGGCAGGTTGTAGTTGATGAAGGGCTGCAGCGTGAACAGGTTGACGCGGCTGTTCTGGGTGCCGGCCCAGATGTTGTTGACGAGGGCGCCGACCACCCAGGGCCCCTGGATGGTCAGGGCGACAAAGCTTGGGCCGCCGCCCCATTTGTTGGTGCCGAGCGTCTTGTCCGTGGCTGTCGGCAGATACAGGATCGGACCGGCGCCCCAGATCACCTCGCCGGAGTGTGCCGGAGACAGGAAAAACGACGGCGTCAGGTTGCCGAGCCCGAACTCGCGCTGGCCGTTCGGCGTCAGCTGCGGCTGGTAGACGAGCGGCGTGATCCAGCGCGTGATCAGGTTCCAGTCGTCGTTGATCTTGAACGGAATCACGGGCTGGAAGTTGAGAACGTTCTGGTCCTGCTTGTAGCGGCCGTAGTTGAAATTGGTGTTGGTCTGGAACGGCAGGCTGATCATGTTCGCGACCGGGTTCTGCGCTGCCCGACGAAGCGCGTCCGCGTTCTCGCCTTTCGGCGCGGACTCAGTTGACCCGGCCGCGGGAGCCGCAGGGGCGGCCTTCGCCGCCGCGGCTGGCCGCGCCTTGGCCTTGGTCTTGGCGGGGGCCGCGAGGGCGGCTCCCGCAAAGGCGAGGGACAGCGCAGCTGCGAGTGTGAGGGTCCGGATCAGAACCATCGTCCGCCTCCGCTGTCCGGGAGCGTCAGGGTGCCGCCGTCAGCGTCACCGTGGTGATGCCAGCGGCGATGTTGATGCCGGTCTGCCCCTCGACGGTGAACGGC